>JBHEKR010000381.1:0-32206 GCA_041859365.1 Candidatus Hydrogenedentales bacterium | reverse complement strand
TCACCACCGGGAGCTCCGCAAGGGCTACCCCGAAACCATCTTCTGTCAGAACAAAACCCCCGAGCAGGTTGTGACCATCACCGCCCACATGCGCGAGAAGAGCGGCACGGTCCTGGGCACGCGCTGCTCCCGCGAGACGCTGGACGCCGTGAAAGCGGCCCAGCCCGACGCAGTTATCAATGAACTCGCCCGCACCTTCACGATCACGACCAAGGCTCCCCCACAATCCAGTGGCACCATCGCCATCGTCTGCGCGGGCACCAGCGATCTTCCCGTGGCCGAAGAGGCCCGGGTCACCTGCGAGCTCCTGGGCAATCCCGTGGACTCCATCACCGATATCGGCGTGGCCGGCATCCACCGCCTCCTCCACCAGCGCGAGCGCCTCAACCGCGCCAACGTCATCATCTGCTGCGCCGGCATGGAAGGCGCCCTCCCCTCGGTCCTCGGCGGTCTCGTCCAGTGCCCCGTCATCGCCGTGCCCACCTCCGTGGGTTACGGCGCAAGCTTCGGCGGACTCGCCGCCCTCCTCGGCATGCTCAACTCCTGCGCCACCGGCGTGACCGTCGTCAACATCGACAACGGCTTCGGCGCGGCCGTGGCGGCCTCCACCATTAACCGTATGGCGGAGCGCGGGCGATGACGCCACGGGGACAGCAGCCGATTGGCCTGTGTCGGTGGCATCACTCAGAGGACGTCCAGCCAATCGGAGGCTGTACCCATAAAGAATCGTTGTTTACAGAATTTATGCTTCACCAAAAGCCACCACGGGTGCCACCCGCCTCCGGCGCGTCTTCGACCCTCAAGCGGGGGCGGCTCTGCCGCGGGGAGCTTGTGGGTGACGGGACGGAAGTTTAAGTTCAAAGTGACTCGCGGCTGTTGCAGTATGCGCATTTATTAATTGGTTTTTCGGCCCAAAGGGCCTTCACATATTAGCCCAGGGCAACGCCCTGGGAATTGTTGACGATCTTGTTCCAGCCCTGAAAGGGCGGCACAAAAGGCGTCCTGGTGATGCCATGTTTCGCCCTTTCAGGGCTGATTGGATATCGTAACCACTAACCCAGGGCGGTGCTCTGGGCTAATATGTAAGGCCCCTTCGGGGCGCAATTGGCCCACTGTCGAAAAGTACCGTGAGAAATGGTTGACTAATTTACCAATAACCCACGAGGCCCAGCCTCCCGGAAGCATCCCATGAAAACCTGTTACTTCGACTGCTTCAGCGGCATCAGCGGCGACATGACCGTGGGCGCCCTCATTGATGCAGGCGCCGACTTCGACGCCATCAAGGAAGGCCTGAAATCCCTCAATGTGGAAGGCTACACCGTCTCCGCCGAAAAAGTGCTCAAGAACGGCGTACACGCCACCCAGTTCCGCGTGCACGATCACGGCCACGAGCACCATCATGATCATGACCACGAGCACACCCACACGCCGCGCTTCACGCCAGTACACAGCCACGAACACAAACACGTGCTGACGCCAGGTCACCATCATCATCACGACCACGACCATGACCATGATCACGGACACAGCCATTCTCATGATCACGGCCATAGCCATTCTCATTCGCACACCCATGATCACGGACACGGTCATCACCACCACCCCCACCGCAATCTGGCCGACATCGAAAAGCTCATCACCGGCAGCAGCCTGCCCCAGGTCGTGAAGGACGCCGCCAACGCCACCTTCCTCGCCCTGGGCGAGGCCGAAGCCTCGGTCCACGGCACCACCATCGACAAAGTTCACTTCCACGAAGTGGGCGCGGTGGATTCCATCGTCGATATCGTCGCCTCCCAGATCGGCTTTCACCTCCTGGGCATCGAGCGCTTCGCGTGCTCGCCCCTCCACGTGGGCAGCGGCACCGTCAAGTGCGACCACGGCATCATGCCCGTCCCCGCGCCCGCCACGGCCCGTCTGCTCCAGGGCATCCCCACCTACGGCGGCGCGGTCGACGGCGAACTCGTCACGCCCACGGGCGCGGCCATCATCCGCCATCGCGTCACCGAGTTCGGCCCCGCGCCCCTCATGCGCACCCTGGCCATTGGCTATGGCAGCGGCACGAAGAACCTCGCGGATCGCGCCAACGTCCTCCGCATCACCATCGGCGAAACCGACGTGGAAACCGGCCGCGACACGATCCAGATCCTCGAAGCCAACCTCGACGACATGTCGGGCGAGCTCCTCGCGCCCCTCGTGGCCGCGCTGATGGGCGGCGGCGCACTCGATGCCTTCCTCACGCCGGTCATCGGCAAGAAAGGCCGCCCCGCCCACGTCGTCACCGTCCTCGCGGCGGAAGACAAGGCCCAGGCCCTCTGCGAGTTGCTCTTCGCCCACTCCACCACCCTCGGCGTGCGCACCCGCACCGAGAGCCGCTTCATCCTCAACCGCGCGTGGAAATCCGTTTCCACCCCCTGGGGTCCCGTACGTGTTAAGATAGGCGCGCGGGGCGAAACCGCCATCACCACCGCACCCGAGTACGAAGATTGCCTGAGCGTCGCCAACGCCGCCCGGGTCCCGGTTCGCAAAGTTTACGAGGCCGCGCTCGCCGCCGCCATCAAGGGAGAGTTCGCCGATGTCTGAACGAATTGCCATCTACCCCGGCAGCTTCGATCCACCCACCCTCGGCCACCTCGACCTTATCCTCCGCGCCGTCAAGATCTTCGACCACGTCATCGTCGCCGTCGCCATCAACGACGCCAAAGTCGGCCTCTTCTCCGTCGTAGAGCGCATGGAAATGCTCCGCGAAATGCTCGCCGAAACCCCCCGCGTCTCCGTCGACCACTTCAAAGATCTCACCGTAAACTTTGCGAAGCAGAAAGGGGCCATCGCCCTCATCCGCGGCCTCCGCGTCGTCTCCGACTTCGAATTCGAGCTCACCATGGCCATCAACAACCACAAGCTCGCCCCCGAGATCGACACCGTCAACCTCATGCCCAGCGAACCCTACCTCTTCCTCAGCAGCCGTCTGGTCAAAGAGATCGCCGCCTTCGGCGGATCTCTCAGCCACTTCGTAAGCCCCGCCGTAGAAAAACGCCTCCACCAGAAATTCCGCGAGATCGCCGAGAAATAAACCGATGGGACGAAGTCGGGTACCAACAGGTATCGGGTACTCAGACCACACCGAATTCGATTGATTTATAAACTGGGCGCAATGATTCCGGGTCCTTCGTCTCTCAGACTTAGGTGATCGCATTCCCACTTAAGGGAATTCCGAAGATCATCCAAGGAAAAAACGGCTTCACTTACCAAGTCGTGGGCAATCACTTGGATGCCCTCGCATGAATCGAAGTTCTCGACGACGTCATCAAGGAACTCGTAGAGATCTATCAACTCATCTTCCTGAAGAGCGACAGGGTGGGTTGCAACGACAATGACCTGATAGTCGTCCTCATCGCCCAGCTCGTCCCAGCTATTGAGGCGAACGAAGATTCCTGAAAGATTAGACCCCCGCTTCTTGAGGCACGCCTCAATTTTGGGTTTAACCTTGCTGCAACGCTCGTTAAAGTTGTCTGGAAACGCACTTCTTGTGTACCTTCTAGCAATCCAATCGCGCAGCACTCGCAATACCGCCATCGGCGTGCTATGTTCCGGGTGGGGTTTGTAAGACTCCAACCATTTTCGATCTATTGAGTGCCGACTATGGATGGATACTTCAAAGGCCGTGTTATCCGGCTGAAGGCAGAACTGTAATTTACGGGGATTCTTGCCGAATGTGAGGTTTCCATCAATAGACTCAACCGGATTGAGGATAACAATCTCGAAAAAAGGCTCCGATACATAGGACAAACTGACCAAATCACAGTCCTGTGTAACAACCAATGCGACTGCATTGGAATCAAATTCGTTGACGAGCGCCTCGGTCCGCAACACCTCAACAAGTTCATTGGGTAGGATGGAACCCTGACGCCATCCGCCCTCTTTGATAGCTTGAGGATTCCCCGCAATCAAATTAGTGTTTCCTAACCTTCATCTGGGAAACGTACATAGTTCGTTTCACCTTCCACGGAACTTCTGGAGATCGATTCAGGCATCGGAGCAAAATGGTGTTCAGCAGCAACTGACCGCATACTGAAATGCTTAATCGGCTTTGTGGTTATCTTCTTTAATTCACTCACCTCAACTAACTTCGCATGAAGCTCCGACGGCTCGACGTCGGAAGAAAGCGATTCGAGAAACGTGCTTCCGTCGTTGAGTTGGGTATTACGAAGTTCACCCATTGGCGAATGCGAAAGGGACTTCCACTCTTGAGCCAAACGGTAAAGACAATTAAGGCGCTTAATTTTTGCGCGGTGGGGGTACGATTCGCCGCGGGTCCACGCATAAATGGTGGGTCGCTCTACACGCATCGCTTTCGCAAGATCCGTCACGTTTAGGCCAAGTGAGTGACGAATAACTGTGATTTGCAGCGGGACTTGCTTGCTCGGTTGGCGTCCGGTAAGATCTCCTTGACTGCCCTTAGGATAACTGACCATGTTACTCGTAAATGAAGTATCTGGTGGTGCATAGGAGCCGCCCGTTCCGCTGGAAAGGATTCCAACTACGAAAAGACTTCCCAAGACCACGGTCGTGCCCAGACTTTTTCCCAAGGCAGAACTCACGGGAGGACTTGAACCGGAGCCAGAATAGCTGTCCAATCCAGTATAGCTCATTAAATCCAAATCATTGTGCATCTACTGCTCCCTTCCACACCTCAAGAGCGTGTGCCGTCACCGAACTCTTGAAGGCCAGTTCGCACTTGTCGTGAAGGCTCCAAAATACGGACAAAATGTCAGGGACAGAAAAATCTGATGTAGCTTCCGCATAATGATCTACATCTAAAAAGCGGATCTTTTCGCCTGAACTCAATACCTCTGAGAATTTCAGAACGGAGTCTCTTAAGTCAGGCGGAAGCATCTTACCATCCGAGAATTCCATGGCGCGTACAACCAACTTTCCCTCTTCCGTGCGACCAACGAACTCAAATCGATTCAATGAATCCTCTATCCCTAGTAAATCTTGAGAGAAGCCGAGCAGAGTAGAACGAAAATAGTCAGCAAATGTTTCGGCTGGACCAGGGCGCACCATGTTCACGTACCGGAGGCCTAGCCGTTCGCTTAAATCCAGTTTCGCGTGCTCTGCAAGCTTCGTGAGTACAAAGGAGAAACGTTCAAGAAAGTCTTCGAACCCATCATATCGGTTCGTCGAAATGGTAACAAAGCCCGAAGTAAGTGTTATGGATTCAGACCGATTTCTGTCGATCAATATCCAATGCGGTTCTTCTAATAAGGTGGCTTTGTCTGCAAACTGGATGCTTGACACTACCCGTGCTTCGTAGTGCGGATACCGTTGGCGAAGCGAATCCTGAAAAAAAGGAAGGTACGTGCTCATAGCCGCAACAGGTGAAAAACGCACCTGCGCAAGAACCAGAACCAGTGGCGACCTCAAGAGTTTGTCGATATGCTTTCGTTCAATCATATCGCAAGTTTACACTAAACTTTACAGTCTATCAACGATTAAAACGTTTAGCCGAGAAGCTGGGAAATCCCACATAAATCGTAGCCATGTAACCCATTGATATTAAATATCTTGCAGTTATCCATCAAGCCTTGGCTTATTACCTTCTTCCGCTTTCGCTAGTGAGATGTCTTGCTCTAGTCTCTGCCCCTTCAGGCGCTATTCGCCGCCCGACGCTTTCTCCGCCTTGGCCTTCTCGTGCGCCGCTTTCAGTTCGAGCAACTTTGCATCGTCGGGCAGGTGCGGCAGCACCTTGTCGAGGATGGCCAGGGCCTGGTCGTGCTCCTCCCAGTCGAGAAACACCTCGGCCTGGGTCCGGGCGATCTCGCCGAGGTAGAACTTCGCGTTCCAGTCGTTGGGATCGATGACTAGCGAAGCGAGGAACTGGTCCAGGGCATTGCTGCCGATGGCCATGCCGCCGTAGTATTCCTGCACGGCTTTCATGTCGTTTACGTGGGCCTGGTGCCGCCGTTCCACGCGCGCGAGGAACTCGGCGTCCGCCCCGCCGGTAAAAAGGAGTACGGGACTGGTCATGAACTTTTCCAGCTCCGCCATGGACTTGTGCTGTGTACGCTCGTAGACCAGCTTGGGCGCCACGAATTCGGCCCAGGGCAGATCGTCGTGCATCACTGTGCCGCCTTCGCTGAAGGCCTTCAGGCCCGCGTCGTCCATGAGGTAGCAGCCGATCACCGATTCCACGTCCATGAACCCCACATCTTTCAAGGCCTTGTCCAGTTTGGGATTCGCCAGGCGCGCGTGAATCCGCGCCGCATCGAGCTTCAGCGGCTCGTTGGAACCGATGAGGAACACATCCGCGTTGATGAACCAGGCCGTGTAGTGGGGGAACACGGAGGTGAAGGTCTTGATCAGCGAGCGCACCACCTCGGGGTTCAAGCTGTGGAGCGGCACCCACTGGGAGACCATGCCGCCGGGCTTAAGGTGTTTCAGGCAAAGCTCGTAGTACTCGGCCGTGTAAAAAGTCGACACGCCCGACACCGCGAGGGGCATGGGCTCGAAGGTGATCACGTCATAGTTGTCTTTCGACGTAAGCAGGTAATTGCGCCCGTCGTCCACGTGAAAGGTCACTTCGGGGCGCTGGATCACGCCGAGGTTGTCCACCTCGAAGTAGGGCGCGGCCGCGAGCACTTCGGGCGAGATGTCCACCGCATCGATCTTTTCGAAATCGGACAGCGCCAGCGTGCCACAGGTGATGCCGGACCCGAAGCACATGAAAAGCACGTCTTTCGGATCGCGATCAAAAAGCAGGGGCAGCACGCCCTGCAGCCGGTTCATCTTCACGCCCTTCTCAATGGAAGTCGTCGCCTGTACGCGGTTGATCCACAGCACACGGTTGGTGCCGGAGGAGTCCTCCACCGGCTCGGATACCGCCACGGTGCCCTCGACCCCTTCATCATAGTGCAGCACGCGGTGATCTTCGGGCACATAGCCGGAATTCAGCGCGCGGTTCACATCTTCCGGCGCCCGCACATAGCTCAGCATCAGCAGGGCCGTGCCTATCGCCAGAACCGCGCCCCGCGCAGGCACCCGCACGTCGCCCAGCGCAAGCACTACCACCGTCCCCGCCGCCACGAGGATGAGCGAGAAGGCGAGAATACCGTTGTGTGTTCCCAGCAGGGGAATCGCCAGGAAACCACCCGCGAGCGACCCCAGGACGCCGCCTATCGTATTGGCGAAGTAGAGTCGGCCCACATCGCGACCCACGGTCTCCCGCTGTCGGCTCACGGCTTTTACCACCAGCGGAAAAGTCATGCCGAGAAAGAAGGTGGGCACAAAGAGCGCCTTGAACGAAAGCCAGAACTTGCCCCAGACCACGGCATCCCAGTTTCCCCCGCTCTGCACCTGAAGCTCCTGCACCTGATCGGGGAGCGCGGCCAGCAGGGAAAGCATGTGCACGCAGCCCACACCCGTCGCCAGCAGCGCGCCGCCGAGCAGCAGGGCCGGCACCCGCACGCGATCAACGATGGCGGAGGCCGCCGCGCTGCCAAGGGCAATGCCAAGGAGGAGCGTGGTGAGCATGGTCGTGTAGGCGTAGGTCGTGCCCAGGAAAATAATCGCCAGCAGGCGCGTCCACATCACCTCCAGACCAAGGGAGCAGAAGCCCGAAAGGAAGAAGGCCGCCAGAATGATTTTCTGCGCGCCGGACATCCCTTCCGCCGTTGTCGCGGTCGTCGTCTCGGCCGCGGTATCCTCCAGGCCGCTCTCGCGCCATCTTGATACCGCCCACGCCACCACACCCACGATAACGTTGGCCGCCGCACCAATCAGCGTCGTGCGGCTGTAGCCGTAGTTGGCGATGAGGAAGAAGCCCGCGATAAAACAGCCGCACACCGCGCCCAGGGTGTTCAGCGTATACAGCGCGCCCACGCGCATGCCGCGCACCTGGGCCTCGCGTGATACGAACTTCGCCAACAACGGCAACGTCGCGCCCATGAGCGTAACGGGCACGAAAAGCAACACCAGCGCCAGTAACCCGCGAAGCCCCACGCCCATGCCGTGGGAAAACTGGAACGTCTTCAGCAGGCCCACAACCGCCCCTTCGCCATAGGTCACGGCGGCAATGAAGAAGACGGCCCAGGCGCCGATCACGCATTCAAAAACGCCATACCACCACAGGGGACGCGCCGTGCGGTCCGCCAGCCGCCCCCCCCAAACGCTTCCCGCGCCGAGACCGAGGAAAAAGATGCTCAACACGGTGCTCACCGCGTAGGACGTGGTGCCGAAGAGCAACACGAGCTTGCGGGTCCACACGACCTGATAAAGCAGTCCGCAGGCGCCGGATACAAAGAAAAACGCCAGCACAAGGATAAACAGTGCGGCGGGAAAGGAAAACTTCAGAGGGCTGCGCGATTCGGTCACGGCATACGCTTTCTATGCTTGTCCGGCCGGGGCCGGTTCCGTCCACTTCCCCGTCACTGCCGTTGCTTCATAGGTTTGAAGCGCCTCCATTACCGCTTCCCCCGTCTCCGCGACCATAAAGAGATCGCACTGGTCCTCTTTCACCAGATCGAGGTCCACCATCTCGGCGAAGTAGCCCATGAGGCCGTCAAAGGCTCCGCCGGTATTCAAAAAGACGATCGGCTTGCTGTGGTAGCCGAGTTGCTTGAGCACCAGCACCTCGAAGAGTTCCTCCAGTGTGCCGAAGCCCCCCGGCAGTACCACGAAACCCTCGGCCCGCTCGGTCATGATGGCCTTACGCTCCGACATGGTCTTCGTCACGACCAGTTCATCGCACTCGCGATACGTCAGCGCGTCCACATTGAGCTTGACCGGGATCACCCCCACCACCCGGCCCCCCGCTTCATGCACGCCCCGCGCCACCGAGCCCATCAGCCCAACTTTGCCCGCGCCATAGACCAAGGTCATTCCCGCCTGGCCCATCAGGCGCCCGAGCTGTGTCGCCACTTCTCCAAAGACGGGCACGGCCGCGTCGCTCGACGCTGCAAAAACACAAACGCGTTCCAGCACGGTTCCGGACTCCTGTGGTTCAAGGGGCACGGCAGGCGCGACCATCTCGCGGCTGCCTTGCCGGGGAAAAATTATAGTAATGGCCTGACTGGGAAATTGCAAAGCTGCGTGTCGCGCTACACTTGTTGAATTCGACCGATAGGACGGATGCGACCGATGGCAGATTGCGTCGCCACTAAAATTCGGTCCTATCCGTCCTATCGGTCTTATGACTTCAACCCCGCGTCAAGCGGCACACCGTCTCCACATGGGGCGTGTTCGGAAACAGATCGAGCGCCCGTACCCGATCCAGCTTCCAGCCGCCGTCACTCAGGCCCTTCAGATCGCGCGCGAGCGTCGCAGGATCGCAGGACACATACACAATCGTCGCCGCCTTCGACTTCGCCAGCGCGGGCACCAGCGGTTTTGCGCCGGCCCGAGGCGGATCCAACACGATGCACTCCCAGGCGTTCTCTTCGATCTTCTTGATCATCTTATTTTCCTGGCCCGCCATGTAGGCGCCACGGCCTTTCCAGCTCGCCGCCTTCACCGCGATCTTGTTGTGGTCCAGCCCGGTTACTTCCACCTTTCCTGGCAGGCCCAGGCTCAGGTTGCCGTTACCGCAATAGAGATCGAGCAACGTCTTTGGCGCGCCCGCGAATTCTTTCACCGTGGCCACGAGCAGACGGTTGAGCAGCAGGCTCGACTGGGAAAAGCCGCCGTTCACAATAGGCACGCCATCAAAATCGAACATGGACGGTGGCCGCTCGTCGTCGGGTGTTCCCGATTGGGGAAAGCGGTCCCGCAGCTTACGGTTGCTGAAATTCGTCCAAACCAGCACATCCTCCCCCTCGGGATTGATCGTCACAGTGACCGATCCCTTCAGCTCCAGCTCGCGAAGGCGCGTCAGCGCCCGGTTCATCGCCGGGTGGCAAAGGGGGCACTGGGGGGTGTCCACGATATCGTGGCTGCCCAGCGCGTAAAAGCCGAAGACCTTGCCATCGCCGTGAAACTCCGCCCGCGTGCGGTAGCCCGTGCGCAGGTTCGCGTCTTCCTGCCACTCCAGCGCCGGGATACTCAAGCCGGCAATGCGCTGGAGGCAGTCGTTCACGATACGCTGCTTCCACGCCGCCTGCGCCGGATAGGCGAAGTGCAACCACGTGCTCACGCCGCTGCGACGCCAATCGGGAAAATCGGGCTCCACCCGATCGGGTGAGGGCTGGACGACCTTGACGAGTTCGCCCCAGAGCATTTTCTTGGTCGCGCGCGTTATTTTGATTTCCAGATGGTCTCCCGGCAGCCCGTAGGGGACGAAGCAGACTTGGCCATCCAGCCGGCCAATGCCTGCGCCGCCGTGGCCGACAGAGGTAATTTCGATGTTCTTGATCACGTGAAGTGCTTTCCTGGTGGCTCCGGCCGCGGGGTGGGCGGCGGCAGAGCATGGGGTACGATGGGGGTGACGTCAGTTGCGCGAAGGGTGGAGTCCACCCTCGGCGGCCTTCCGGGCTTCCCAGGCCTGATGGAACGACGCGAGTTCGGTGTGAATACTGGTTTCGCTGGTGGACCGGGGCAGGTAGAGCACCGTTGCGGGCGCCCGCCACGTCTTTCCAGGCGGGATCAGGGCCGATCCCTCCCAGACCGGCGCGCAATACGCCGGGTTCGGGTCAAAGAGCACGAAGCGCGCTTTGCGGCATGCCCCCAGTAAAAGCTGATGGGCGTCGCCGCGCAGGGCGGCGTAGTGAATGCTCTCCCCCTGGCTCTGGGCGGTGAAGCGAGGCGCATTGGTAGCCCGCTCGCCGTACTCCGACTGGATCAGGGGCAGCACCTCTACGGCGGCGCGAGTCACCGTGACGGCCGTGCCACTCGTGTTTGCGATTGACATCGTTCGGATCAAGCCGGGGTATCGGTGCAGCAGGACCGTCTCCAGTTGGAGGGCAATCCCCGGACCGGAGAGCGACAGGACCACGGAGGCCCCATGGGAGTCGCTGTTGTCGCTCCATCCAATGTCGCCCAGATCCTGTGCGGCCAGGGGGCGTCCGTCATAGTCCAGGTGAAATTCGGGCGACTTCCGGGCCAGGCAATCCTGGCCCTCGGGCAGGCGCAACAACTCGGTGGTCGTGCCCATAAAGGCATTCCAACGCCTTTCCAGCCACGGGTTGGCGAGCTGGATGGTTCCTTTTTCGATTCTGGCGTATGCGCGTGCCAAGGCGGTCTCTCGGTCGGAGGGCGGTTGGGTGGACTCTGGCTATAGTATAGAACAGTCGTGGCCCCGTTGCCCAGCTTTCAATCCCGGGCCTCCCCCGGGGACAGCAAAAAGCCCTTGCAGGTTCGCCTGCAAGGGCTTCACTCAGACTAAATGAGCCTGTAAATTAGAAGCTGATCTCAGCTTCCCAGAACAGGTAGTTGTAGTCGCCGCCGCCATTTTCGCTGTCAGCGAAGATGCCAAGGCCGTTGTTGATGATGAAGTTGCCGTCTTCAAGGCCGTCATCGCCGAAGAAGTGGGCGTAGCCAGCGCGGAAGACCAGGTCTTCGCTGTACTGGTAGTCACCATACAGACCAACTTCGATGCCTTCGTTGTCGTCAGCTTCGTTGTCGAACAGATCAAAGATGCCGAAGCCGTTGAAACCGAGGTCGGTTTCTTCGTCCGCCTGGAAGTAGGCAGCGGCCAGCAGCAGGGAGATCTTCTCCGTCGGCATGGCGCTCACACCAGCGCGGTAGATGATGCTGTTGGACAGGTCGGTGTTCTCAAGGAACTCGCTGTATTCCCAGTTGCTGAACAGACGGTTGAAGGCAAGGTCGTTGTTGTCATCACCGAAGAAGAAGTTGCCGTTGTCCTGATCGCCGCCTTCGAAGAAAGCAGCACCCAGGTACACACGGGGCGTCCAGGTGATGTCAAACGTGTAACCGGCTTCAAGGTTGAAGGCGAACGCGTCGTAGTCAAGGTCGTCGTCACCGAAGAAACCGCCGTTGTCTACGTCGATTTCGCCGAACTGGTAGGCGACTTCAGATTCAAGGTCAAATGCACCATAAGTGCCAGCTCCGCGGAGGCCGATGGTGTGCAGGTCTACGTCATCAGCGGCACCGCCGAAAACGCCTTCGGCAACGGTGGCTACGCCGTTGTCGCCGTCGTCTTCCATCACATACAACCAGTAGGCGTCGAACTGCCAGTCTTCCAGGCCGATGTAGCTGCCATAGATACCGTACAGGTTCGCGTCGCCGTCAGCGAAGTTGTTGAAGGTTTCGCTGAGCTTCAGGGACAGCACGTCAACCGTGAAGCTGTCGGCCGTGTAGGTCGTGCGGATACCGTCGAAGGACAGGCCGGTGAACACGGAGGACGTGTCCTGGTTACCGATCAGCCACTCGCTGCCGAATTCGATTTCCTGACGACCGATGCGGGTGCGGATGGGGAGGCCCCAAGCGTTGTTGACTTCGATGTAGGACTGGTAAAGTTCCACATCGTCGCCACCGAAGCCGTCAACACCGGTTACATAGTTGGAGCGGAAGTTGTCGCCCCAGTTTTCATAGGAATCGAATTCGATGAACACGGACACTTCGTCGGTGAAGTCAGCCTTCACATTCAGACGCGTGCGCTGTTCGACGTTGGCAAGCTCTTCGCCGCCGTTGATGAACACGTTGTCGTCGAAATCGAACCAGTTGCCGCGGATACGAACCGAACCGCCAACCTCAACATTCTGAAGCTCAGCCTGGGCGGCCGCAACCGTACCCAGCGCAAGAGCTGCAACCATAAGGATCTTAAATGAACGCATGATGCGTTATCTCCATAGTTTCACCGGCGTCTCACCGGCGCTTCTTTTTCACACGACACCGTTGGGTCCCGTGCGTGGCATCTCAACCCTGGCCTTCCAGGGGAGACACACTGGTCTTTATGCACGTTTGAATAAATCGGCGTTTTTTCGATCCCTGAAGCGTGGCTATCTCTAGCGCGCTACCATCCCTCCTTCCGGCTTCGTTATCGAGATCGATCCCGATGGTGTAGTCAATGTCCCGTTTCTCCTCACGAAACCACAGGATTCCGTGATGGTCTGAGCCAGCTTTCACTGCTCATGACTCGGCATAGTATAACAACCTGGACCCCCCTCGTCAAGTAATTTCTTCCCCTTTTGTAAATAATTTATTCCCCACCCTGTAGAGCGGCCTTCGCCAGGCCCCACAACGGGCGGTAGTTGCACCCACGGAACCGTCCTGAACGTCAGGGCTCAGTGACAGTGCACCGCGAGCCCCCGCTCTGAATTTTCACCCGCACCGATCAAAGCCCACTACGCGTTCGGGACCGTCCCGAATGCCACTAACTTAGGCGTTTACTAGCTCAAATGGGCACCACGGGTGCCACCCTCAAAGGGAGGAGCGAAGCGGGGGAACTTTGTGGGTGTGGTGACTGGAAGCAAGCAGCGTTCATCGCAAGGTCAAGAAAAAGTGGACGTAAAACCGGTGTTTCGTGGCCGCGCAATGCTGAGGTCCCATCACCCACAAGCTCCCGCAGCGAAGCTGCCCCGCTTGAGGGTGGCACCCGGCGTGAGGCTTGATGGCGGCCGATCAATTTTCTAAAGTTAGTGCCATTCGGGACAGTCCCCAATACTCAGAACAGCATCAACTGGTCCGGTCCCGATTCCTCTTCGGGTTCCGGTTCCGATTCCGGCTCCACCGGCGTGGGCACCTCCGCAAAGGGATCCTCGCTCAAAAAATCGAAATCGGGCGCGGGCACGTCCACCAGCGCGGGTCGGGGGGGAACGTCCTTCTCCACCACGGCTTTTTCAACCACCGCCTGAAGGTCGGCCTGGGGCTTGGATTTGCGCACCCGAACCGATCCGGCGCCGCTCGCCTCGGTGTCATACAACAGTCCCGGATCGTAGCGGCTTGGAAGACGCTCGGCGATTTCGCTTTTCGTCTTGTCGATACCCGCGAGCGCGGATCCGGCGAAGAAGCTGTCATCCTCGCTTTCCAGGCGCGGCTTCACTCGGGATTCGGTGTACGTGCGCGACGCGAGGTAAGGGCGGGACTCGCTGTAGGGGTGATCGTCTTCCGGAAAGGGATCCTCACGCCGTGTGCGCGATTCCGGAAGTACCGGCTTCACGTAATCGGGCAATTCGTCCGTCGCACCGGGCCGGGGTGGCTCCACCGTGTTCAGGCCGCGCAGGGCCTGGAGGTGCAGATCAAAAATCTTGTGGAAGGCATTGTCGCAGCGCAGGCCATACACCGCATAGAGATTTTCCATGTCCTCGGTGTCAAACGCGCCTTCGAGCCATTCCCGTTCCGCGCCCCGCTGCGTGGCCATCATCTTATGCACCAAACGCGTCAGGTTGGCCGGATTCCCGGAAGCTTCCACCTCATCCCCAAAGTCCATCATCGCCTCGAAGTAGGGACGGATCGCCCGACGACGCTCCACCTGAGCATTGACCCGGTAGCGGTTGGCCAGAAAGTGATACACGCTCGCCAGACACACGACGCCCGCGAGAATGAAGGACAGCATCTCAAAGCGATCCGCGGCGATGGGGTTGCGCCGGTTGTAGAACTCCTCCGCGCCCGCGTGGAGCGGTAGGTGGAGGTCCGCCTGCGCGTCGGCCTCCGTCAATCCCGTAAGGCGCGCGGCTTTCAGAAAATCACCCCGGAAAATGAGCTCCAGCACCGTGTGGACCTGCCGGTTGGGCAGGGAACGCTGGCAAACCAGCAGCGTATTCACCGCCAGGGTCTGGAAAGGCGCGTCCGTCGCCGCCGGAATACTGCGATCCGGACCGTATAGGCTGGGGGGGAGGGTCTCGGCAAAGACCCCCGGCAGATAGCGCGACACCGATTCCGCCTCGCGCACCGGCACCAGGCGATACCAACCGGCCGCAAGCAAGTTCTCCATGACCGGATCGAAAAGACCATGCACCGTAAAGGCCGCGTCGATTTCGCCGTCCAGAAAGGCCTCTTTCAAATCCGGGTTATGGTCGTAGACCAGCGAGGTCTCCTCGCCAAAATTGAAGAATCCCAGCATGCGCCCGGCCAGATCGTCCGCGCCGCTGCCCTGGGGGCCCACACCGATGCGTTTCCCCGCCAGATCCCGAAACGTCTCCACCGGGGAATCCGCCGGAACCACCACATGGAGATATTGCCGCCCCAGATTCGCCAGCGCCACCAGATTGTCCCGATCCCAGGCGATCCCGCTCTGCACCAGCGCCAGTTGGGCGCCGCCATCCTTCAAAAGTCCCAGATTCTCCACCGAACCCTGGGTCGCCTTCACCTCAAGCACATAGGAGTGAAAGGCGTCCAGATGCTGCCGGAGCACACCGCCCAGCTTGTGATACGCGCCGCCGTCCTCCGCCGTCGCCAGCACCAGCGGCGCCTCGCCACTTGCATGAAAGCGATCCGCTATCTCCGCCCGAATCCGGCTCGCCTGGTAGGGTGCAAAAATAAAGAAAACCCCACCACACGCCACGCTCAGGAGCATCGCTGCGGTGAAGACATTCAAAAGGATTCTGCGATCAGGAAGCCAGGCCATACGTATCGTCGTTCAAACCTCAAGGTCAATCGCGGGCAAATACAACCCTTCCCGCTGGCATTGTTCTAACAGGCACCGCACATACGATGCAATAAAATAGTTGATAGTTGATAGTTGATAGTTGATAGTTGATAGTTGATAGTTGATAGTTGATAGTTGATAGTTGACAGTTGACAGTTGACAGTTGACAACGGATGGGCTCCAGGATTCAGCAGGCCCACACGACCCATACGACCCACCAACCCCAACCCCAACCCCGGCCACTGTCCACTGTCCACTGTCCACTGTCCACTGTCCACTGTCCACTGTCCACTGTCCACTGTCCACTGTCCACTGTCAACTGTCAACTGTCAACTGTCAACTGCTCACCGTATTTCCGATACAGCCCGCGAAACTGGTGGTACGTCAGCCCGAGCAACGAGGCCGCCTTCCGCTGGTTGAATCGCGCCTGAGCCAGCGCCGTCGAGAGGAGCCGCCGCTCGTAGTCTTCCACCAGCTCGCCGAAGGGACGATCCAGGACGATCCCTGGAGAAAGCGGGGGAGAGGCGGTCGCTGTCTTTTCGCCGGGGGCTGCGGATGGAATGGGCGTATAGGGCGAGTCAAAGGGATCAAACACCACCCGCTCGATCACATCGCCCGAGGCCTGATACACCGCCCGCTCCACGACGTTTTTCAGTTCGCGCACGTTGCCACGCCACGGGTAGGCCTCCAGCGCCGACGCCACCCCGTCGCTGAACGACGGCATCTGGCTTCGGCCCAACTCAAAGGCCATGCGCAACGCAAAATGGTTCGCCAGCAGCAAAATGTCTTCCGAGCGCGCCCGAAGCGGCGGTAGATAGAGCACCTCAAAGGACAGCCGGTCCAGCAGGTCGCGCATGAACCGCCCCGAATCCGCCAGCGACGCAAGATCAGCATTCGTCGCGCCCACGATGCGCACATCCACCGAGATCTGCTCCGTGCCGCCCACCCGCTCAAATCGGCCATACTCCACCACCCGCAGGATCTTTTCCTGCACCGGCAGGGGAATATTGCCCAGTTCGTCCAGAAAGAGGGTGCCGCCGTTCGCCATCTCAAAGCGCCCGCGCCGCTGACGCTGTGCGCCCGTGAAGGCGCCCGCTTCGTGCCCGAACAACTCCGACTCGATCAGCGTCGACGCCAGCGCCGCGCAGTTCAACTCCACCAGCGGCTCCTGCCAGCGCTTCGAAAGATAGTGCACCCGCCGCGCCGCCAGCTCCTTGCCCGTGCCACGCTCCCCGATGATCAGCACGGGACGCTCCACCTTCGCCACCCGGCTCAGGCGATCCTGGAAATCCAGAAACACCTCCGACTCGCCCAAAGCCTCCGGCAGCGCATCGGGAAATCCTTCATTCGGCTGGTACATGCGTCAAGGCCTCATGGGGGGGTGGGGGGTGCCAAGCTGAAACAAGATGGTGCAAACCGGAGGAAGTGGAAAATATTTTCGCTGTCGATTGCAGTGCGCCCGATCGCAAGTTATTCGCACCCAACGAATCGGGCCCTAACCGCCTTCATAGACTTCTCGACGGTGGCCAATTCGGATTACCACCACCACAAGTCGGCTGACGTACACCTCATAAACGATACGATACTCACCAACGCGGACACGCCATGTATTTGCGAAACCGCCCAGCTTTACGCAGCCCGGCGGCCTGGGATCGGTAGCCAGCTCGTCTATCCGAACTTCGATTCTGGCGCGAATAGAGTCCCCGAGCTTTACGAATGCCCGACGAGCACTGGGAGAAAGGCTCACTTCATACGGCACGGCTATGAATTACCCCGGCGCACCTCCTCTTTGACCAGCTCCCACGGCACTACGCCTTCACGTTCGATTTCTTCGAGCGCCTTTTCGACTTCACGCTTGTCGATCCGATCTTCCAGCTCCTCGAAGTACAGCTCGAGTAGATGCAGATCTTTAAGCGTTATCAGGGCGGCAAGGGCAGACCCCTCATGCTTCAGAATAACAGGGCAGCCATCTTGAAGTTGCGCGATAGCCTCCGACATGGGCTCGTCGACGGATGCAAGGGGATGTTCGGCCATAGCACTACTCCTGAAGTACGTTGTTGCTTCCTGCACGGATTGTACCGGAGCCTCCGGAGCCCCGGCAAATATCGTATATTCTCCCAATGTAGTACTTTTGGCATCGTCAGACCAATGGGTTACACTAAACCAGCAGCTCCTTTATCGGGATGATCAATTGCACAGGCCTTTTGAATCCAGACATGAACGAGGGGACCACAGCACGGTGGAAAATTACGATTCCATTCAGAACGGCGCGGCGCGCAAGGGTTTGGGGCACTACGGCGTGCTCTGGGCCTTCAGTCTCGGAGTTCTTTCCTTCCTGCTCATGGCCGGGGCTATGTTCTATTACTTCTGGTGGCGTGTTTCGGCGGAAATCAGCGCACACGAACGGGATATTCGTGCTCAGGGATTTCCGGTGGAACTGGCTGAACTGGACGACTTATACCCGCCCGTCCCCGACGAAGAAAATGCCGCCCTGATCTACGTGGAATTGTACCCCGTGCTGGATCGGGTCGACCCTGGTGGAGATCGAGTCAAGACGCTGTTGGCCCGATTAGGGGACCTCGATCCAGCGGAAACACTTCCTTCGGACTTGCGCTTGGAAGTGGAGGCTTACCTCGTGGACTGCAGCGAAGTAATCTCCATTTGTGACCGGGCACGAAGCCTATCCCGGTGCCGTTTTCCCTTGAAAATGAGTGACGGCATGTTGGCAAAAGAATCCCACAGAGATCGCCTGAGAACGGCATCCCAAATTCACTTTCTCGCCGGTTTCGTCGCGGTCGATGACAGCAACTGGTCGGCCTTTATTTCGATTCACCGGAGCCTCACCCATCTTGCGCGCATCGCTGAAGTTGAGCCGCTAACAACGTCACAGCTCTTTCGAGTCGCACTCCACCACGGGGCCATGAAAAGCCTTGAGCGCGCACTGAACCACGGATCCGTCCCTGCCGATATACTTCGCGAGCTTGCGGGGATTCATAACATGGACGAAGGCAAAAAAAAGGCGCAACTCGCCTTTGCCGTGGAACGGTGCATGTCGGCGCATGCCATTGCGCAATCCATGTCGGGCCAATATCCAGGTTCCAAACGTACAAATCAGCCCGCATGGATTGGGCGTCTCGTCGTGAGAGAGCGGACACAACGCATTCTGATCTACAAACAATTGGGGTCCTTCGTAGAATTGGGCGATAAGGATTGGCCGGAATGGGTCGCCTGTGGAAGGCGGGCCGACGCAACTGCCCTGGAACTCCCGGAACTCTACTACGGCCCCAAGACGCTACTACCCACGTGGGGGAGGGCGGCGGGGAGTTTTGCGCTCGGCGCAACCGCCCAACGGATTAACCAGACTGCGCTTGCCGTCGAGTTGTTCCGCGCGACGCACGGTGTACTTCCGGAAAACCTTGAAGCGCTGGTTCCCGACTTCTTACCCAACGTGTACACTGATCCCTTTGACGGAGCGCCGCTCCGCTATCGCAAGTCGGACGCGGAATACGCAGTCTATTCGGTATACATCAATCTTCAGGATGATCTAGGCGAGAAGCACGAAAATGGAACCGACTACTGGGCCCGAACCGGTGACTTTGCCCTGAAGATTCAAAGATAGCGCGGGAAGCCGGTCTTAGATGTAGCCGCCGTCACTCCCATTCCTCCGTGTGAAAGATCCGGAACTTCCCGTCCCTGGTCAGGCTGTACAGGTCCCGTCCGTCCGCGGAAAAGAAGGCCGGCCCGAGCACGCCGTCCAGTGTCGCCAGAATGCGCCCGTCACTGACCCGGTGGATCATGGCCTGATGGAGAAAGTGGACGGCGGTGACAAATCGTTCGCCGTTGGGATGGATGTTGATGGACATCGCCTGGGACTTGGGCGCCTCGTACACCACCTGCAAAGTCTTGAGATCGAAATAGACCGGATTCAACGACCCGCCGTGGAGCAGGGCATGGCGGCCCTCCTGATCGAATTCCACCTGATCGCCCCATCCCATTCCATTGACCCGGGCGGCCGGTTGGCTGAGATCGATGGTCCGGTAGATCTCAAAGGAATGATCGCCGGAACCATTCAGACCCCACACCCCCACGAAGAGCAGGCCGCCGTCGCGGCTGTAGGCGAGCTTGTTCACCCGGTGCCCTTCCAGGTCCACCCGTTGCTTCAGTTCGCCGGTGCGCAAATCATAAAAGGGCGTGATCGACTGGGCCCGGTCCACCGTGCTCCGCTCGCCATAGCCCAGGGCAATGGTGCTGTTTTCCGGCGTAATCGCGGCGGTGTAGCAGGCTTCGTCGACCTCCGGCGCGAAAGCGCGCACCTCCGCGCCCGTGGCTACGTCCCACACCTTTGCCCAGCCGTCCCAGGCCGTGGTCGTCATCAGGCTGCCGTCCTGGCTGAAGCCCATTTCCAGGATCTTGGCCTCATGGGGCGTCCACTGCCGCACCAGCGTCATTTCCGGCATGCGCCAGAGGCTCACCCGGTTTTCCGTGTCCAGAATGGCCAGGAGCGTTCGCGACGGATGGACCGCGAAGCTGTGATAGGGCCACGAATAGGGACTGTAGACGTTGTGCTCCACTGGCTTCCCATCGGCACCTTTGAATTCCACCGTCTCCATCACCCGGGAAGGTCCCACCTGCCAGAAGCGCAGATGGCTGTGGGCCGCCAGCGTCACCGCCACCGGCTCCGTGTCGGCGATGTCGAGCCCCCAATGGCTCAGGGTATCCGACTGGTGGCGGTTCAGCAACTCGCCCGTTTCCGCGTTCCAGAGGCTCCAGCGCTCCCGAATCTCCCGCGCACCAATGTAAAGCGTCTCTTTACCGCCATAGACGAGTTCCTGCGTCGGCGCCGCACCCTTCAGATCGGGCAGGGCCACATCCCGTGTGAGATCCCACTGGCCCACGCTCCCATCGGGCCGCAGATAGACCACCCAGCCCCGCTGCTCGTCGAGATCGAAAATGCCGCCCTGACAAGGGAACTTTCGGGTCACTTCGCCCGAGCCGATATCCAGGATGCACACATCGTCGTCCGAGAAGACGACCTTGGTCGATCCTTCAAGAAAGCCGCCCACGACGCCAAAAGGATACGTCGAGGGAATGTGATAGCCCTTGTACTGCTCGGGCACCCCCTCGTAGCCCGGATGGGGACGGGGGGGCAGGGCCACGCGGCGGATCTCCGCGCCGCTCTGAAAATCCCACACGATCAGTTCCCGCGCCCCCGTGGTCTCGTCGTAGGCACCCCCCGCGGCAAACTTGCCGTCCGCGCTCACATCAAAGGTCCACAGCCAGCCCGAGGCAATGCTGAACTCGCGCACGATGCGCTCTCGCCGCCAGTCAAAATACGCCACCGTGGTGTAGCTCGTGCCCGCCGTGAAATGCCCCGCCTCGGGACCCAAGTTGACCGTGCGGGGAAAGCCCAGAAAGTAGTCCTCGGGACTGTAGTAGATATACTGGCCCGATGTCCGGTCGTAAATATTCACCACCCCGCCCGAGTTCCACTTGGAAATCACCAACTGGTCATCGTCGCTGAAGCCGCACCACAGGGGATTCGCCGTGCCCACCTTCAAGACATCGTGGGGCGCTTCGGATATGAAGGGACGGCAGGCCCGCATCAGGTGCCCCCATTCCCAGCCCCGCTTGTCCTCGGGGCAGCGCCCGAGATACTCCAGCGCCCGCTCCACGTTCATCTCGTTCACATATTTTTGCGCCGCCACCATGGTCGAGGCATAGACCTCCTCCTGAAGCTGCGCATTCGATTGCTCCGCCGCCAGGCGCTGCGCCCGCTCGCCCTCGCGCGACTGATAGAGCCGCACGTTGTAATAGGTCAGACCCGCCATCAGCACCAACCCCGCCGCCACCGCCGTGCGCACTGTCGCCCGATTGCGCTGGTAAAAGCGAAGCAACTGCTGGCGCAGCGTGTAGTCGTAGGCCCGCACCACCGCACCCGACTGAAAGCGGCGCACATCGTCCGCCAGCTCCTTCGCACTCGGGTAGCGTCGCGCGGGATCCTTCTGCAGCGCGCGATTGCAGATGGCCACCAGCTCCGGCGGCGCATCCGGGGCCAGGGCCTCCACCGGCTTGGGCGTCTGCTCTATCACGTGCAACAAAATGTCCAGCTTCGACTCGCCCACGTGGGGCGTGGTGCCCGTCAGCAATTCATACAGCACCGCTCCCAGGGAATACACGTCCGAGCGCTCGTCCACCTGCTCCAGGTGACCCCGGGCCTGCTCCGGCGGCATATAGGCCGGCGTACCCACGATCTGGCCGTAACTGGTTTTGGATAACTCGCCATCGCCGCCCACATTCAAGGCCTTCAGCGCCTCCGCAAAACCCTCCTCGTGTACGTCCGCATGATTCCGCGCCTTCGCCAGGCCCCAGTCCAGCACCACGGTCTCGCCGAACTCGCCCACCATCACGTTGGACGGCTTGATATCCCGATGGAGCACGCCCCGGCTGTGGGCATAGGCCACCGCCTGGCACAGATCGGCCACGTGGGTCAGCAGCGCAAGGCGCCCGGCAAGATTCTCCGCCTGCTGGATGGCCCGCGACAACGTACGACCCCGCACCAGCTTCATGGTGTAGTAGAGCCGCCCGTCCCTCCGGTGGCCCAGCTCATACACGGGCACGATGGACGGGTGCTCCAGTTGCCCCGTTATCCGCGCCTCCTGCAGGAAGCGCGCAATCAGCGGCACCGACATGCGCACCGGGCTCGGCGCGTCCACCGAGAGCGTGTCGCCGCTGTGGGATAAATTCGGCAGCAACTCTTTCATGGCAATATCGCGGCCCAGGTGGGCGTCGTGCACCAGCAGCACCCGGCCCATGCCGCCCCGGGCATACTCGCTTTCCCCCTTGTAGCGGCCGGGTGTTTCGTGGGTCACCTCGAAGGGCCCCGCGTCCACCGGACCCACGCCCGGACCCGCCACCGTGCTCTGGTCGTCGCCCCGGGGCGCGTGAATCACCACCCGCTCGTAGTACCGCCCACAGAAAAGCTCATCCTCCATGGCCGCCCTGAGCGCGGGAGCCGCGTCGCCCTCAAATTCCGCCGACGCCGCGTCCACCAGCCGCCCCAGCAATTCCCGTCCCTCCGCCGATATTGCGCCCATCAACACGAGCCGCTCGGAGATCCCCGTCGCCGGATCGACCGCCCAGCTCGCCGTGGCCTCCAGCGCCTGGGGCGCCGCCACCATGCGCAGTTGCACGGCAAATGCGACAAATAATAGATTCTGCTCATGGGTCATGGGATCGATTCTCTCCGCCGTGGTGCTCAAGCGTCAAGACATCATACTAGCGCACACCGCGCCGCCGCCGCCAAGTCTGTTGCCCGTGGAAGGTGCTTTGAATTTCGAGTGATCGCGGAAATATGGAGTGGGGGCTTTCCAGCCCCCGTTGAAGTTTTACAATGCGATTCCCCTGGGCTCGTTCCTTGGCTCCGTCGCCCGCCCTGTGCCATAGTAATCTCGAGTCAACCATCCACCCGGAGTCGATCTGATGAAACGCTGCATCCTGGTCCTCGCCCTCGCCCTCGGCGCCCTCCCCACTCAGGCCAATGAAGTCTACGCACCCGTCGTCCTTGGACCGCGCACCAGCGGCGCCATCCTCCTGCCCGACGGCACCCTCAAGCAATTTGAAGCGGACGGACTGGGGGAGGGGCTCTACCGAAACTATTCCGTCACCTCCAACGACGGCGGCAGGACCTGGAGCGAGCGCAAGTTCGAGTTTGAGGGCAAGCGCGAGAATCTGCCGCTCCTCGCGCAGGACGGCGAATACCATCTCTTTCCCATGGAAGTGCGCCACGAAGGGGAGGGGCGACGCGAGATCGCCGTAAACTACTTCATCGACGTGTGGCACGTGAAAACCCGCAATGGCGGCACGGAGTGGGAGCCCGCGAAGCGCATTTTCGAGGGCTATGTTGGCTCCCTGAACTGTGTGATCCAGTTGCGCAACGGTCGCATTATCCTGCCCTTTGCCGAGTGGATCGGTGGGAGGGACCAGGGCCCGCCGACCGGCGCGAATATCACCACTTGCGTATACTCCGATGACCAGGGCGACACCTGGCACAAATCCCCCGCGCAACTCACCGCACCCGCCTACACCGATTACAATGGCAGCGCCTATGGCGCCTGCGAGCCCGTGCTCATCGAACTCAAGGACGGCCGCGTCTACATGCTTGCCCGCACGGAGGCCGGGCGCCTCTATGAGTCGTATTCGACCGACGGCGTTAACTGGCCGCCCCTCCAGCCCTCCCGCTTCATCGGCACCGACGCGCCCGCCGCCTTTCTGCGCCTCCCGGATGATCGCATCCTCCTCTTCTGGAATGGTTGCGAGAAACCCCCGCGGGTGGGCAAAGACGGCGTCTATGGCGGCCGCGACATCGTCCATGCCGCCATCTCAGACGACGAATGCCAGACCTGGCGCGGCTTCCGCGAAGTCTACCGCGATCCCACGCGCAACGACACGCCCCCGCGCACGGGCGACCGCGGCACGGCCTATCCCATGCCCTACCTCGCGCCCGAGGGCAAAGTCATCGTCATGACCGGACAGGGCCGCGCCGGAGCGACCTTCACCTTTGATCCCGACTGGCTCCTGGAAACGGAATCAAGGAACAACTTCGCCAACGGCCTCGAAGACTGGTCCGTTTTCAAGCCTTTCGGCCCGGCGGAAGGCTGGTGGCGCGATCGCGTGGCGGGTGCCACCCTCGTCGATCACCCCGATACGCCCGGCGCAAAAGCCCTGTGGATCCGCCGCCCCGACGAAAAAGACGGCGACGGGGCCGTGTGGAACTTTCCCCTGGGGCTGGAAGGCGAAGTGACCCTGCGCATGATGATAAAGGAAGGCTTCGGCGGCGCGAGTATCACCTTGATGGACCGATTCTTCGACCCCACGGACCCGACCGGCGAAATCGAAGCCCCCTTCAACCTGCCCATTCAGCCCGACGGCCACCTCTCCATCGCCCACGCCCTGACCCCCAACACCTGGCACACCCTGCGCCTCCAGTGGAGCCTGCCCGACCGCACCTGCGTCGTCTCCGTCGATGGCGTCGAAAAAGTCTGGCTGCCCCAGGCCTACCGCGAGCCCATGGGCGTCAACTACATCCGCATCCGATCCACGGCGGTGGGTGTGGATGACAAGGGGCTGCTGGTGGAGTCGGTGGAAGCAAAAGTGGGGGAATGAAGAAACCGGTTGGCCCGCATACGATAGACCTTTTCTGAGGGATCCGTAACCGCCGGTAGAACCGGTGGTATGAGGAAGGGGCCGAATGGAGCCGAAAAATTGCATGTGAAATGACGCAATTGGTTTTAGCTCCGCAGGAGCGGCATATCGTAGTTCGCCGCGGCGAACGAAGCGAGGTACGAGCGAGCCCTGGGTCGACTGGCCCAACATTCTTGAATCCCGAAGGGGTGGCATATGAGACCGAGAATGTCCACTCCCGTTTTCCTATGCCGCCCCGCTGGGGCTTTGGAGTTCTTGTTCGACAATACCCAGGGCTCCGCTCGTACCTCGCTTCGCCTTGGGCTACGATATGCCGCCACTACGTGGCTAATACAGAAAAAGCTCCCAAGTACCTTCTGCTATTCGCGCACGCACCAACATTTACAACGACGGAACGACAGAGCCTGCTGAAATCTCTCCGGCAGTTTCGATGAATTACCTTGGATTTGGTCCTGATGTGAGCTAATACAGAGCCCCAGCTCTTTTCGTACCACCGCATAAGGTACTGTACCGTCTAGCTCAACCTCTTCAAGAGACTTAGTCGCCTCCTTCAAGTCTATTCGATCCTCAATCTCGTCGAGATAGTGCTCCAAGAGACGAAGATCTTCCACGGAAACCAGGGCACCAAGCGAAGTTTCGTCGCAACTGAGTAGAATCGGATCCCCAGACGTAATCTGCCGGATCACACCCCCTGGATCATCATGGATAGTATTTAGCTGGTGAGTCGTCATGCTTGTGCTCCGCAAATATCTCCACAATTGTAATCCGATTCCCCGGATTTCCGAAACCACCTCACGCCTCCAGTTCCACATCCCCATAGTGCTCTTTGATGCAGTCCGGGCAGATCCCGTGGGTGAACTCCGCGTCGGAGTGGGCGCGGACGTACTCCTCGATTTTTGTCCAGTATCCGTGGTCATCCCGCACCTTCTTGCAGTGAGCGCAAATAGGCAGCATACCCTGGAGCGTCTTCAGGTTGTGCATGGCTTCTTCCAGCTCCACCCGCAACCCGTGCTCCTGCTCCAGCGCCATGAAGTGGCGGCGGCGATAGTCGTGCATGCGCCGGACCGTGAAAAGCCCCAGCGCATTGCCGAGAACATAAGTGATGACGAGCACATTGGTTTCCAGAGGGGAAACGGGTGTTTTGATGGTGAAAATCATGATGAGGTTGCCGACACTGAACGCGAGGGGTGCGATGGCGTGCAAGGGTGCGGGAAGGGGAAACAGGAAATACAGGGTCATGAGAATCAGCACGTCGAGCATCGCGTGCTGAATGTAGTCCGGAGGCCGGGTGCTGTTGATGAAAATCACCACGCCCGAGAAGTACAGGCACCAGATTGCGATCAACCGGTCCCCCGAAGGACGGCGCATTATCCGTGGCAACAACAGGACAAAATTCGCGGTAACGGCAAGCACGCTCAGGCGCACCCCGGCGAGAAGTTCAAATTTCGGTCCCGTCCCGTAGAGGAGGTAGTCCGAATAGGAGAACAGCAGGATGGGCACGGCCAGCAATACCATCCCCGTGTAACAGACACTCCGATCTTGCGCGAGGTAGTACGCGCGACAGCGCGCCTCGAAGTTGTGGGCGGGTCTGGAATGCTCCTGCTCTACAGCCGTGATCATGACACCTACGCTCCCAACGCGGTTCACACATCCCCAGTCTACTGCAACGCTTCTCCTAAAATACAGCGAGCTATTCCGCCTTCAGACGGTAGAAGTACACCTTCGAACCCATCTCCCCCGCGCCGTTCGTCCCCTTCTGATCGGTGAAGCTTCCGATAATCCAGCCGCCCGGAGCCATCGTGTTGCAACCGCCCAGCGAGTATTCGTGGTACGCCTCCTCCGTCCGCGCATAGGGCGCCCAGGCGCCACCGTTGTCCCGCGAGATCAACGCCACCAGATGCTGATCTTTGGAGCTGACGCAATACAGCGGCGACGTCGGCGAATCGTCCGCCGTGACAAACAGCCCACTCATCGACAACACCGTGTCCAGGGTTGTACGGAGTTCTTCCACGCCGCTCTGGACATCCCGGCGCACGTAAACCTCCTTTGCCGTGGGGCCCTGATTCATATAGAGAAAGTGGGCCTTGCCGCCCTTGATCAAGAAGCTCGCCAGCCACGTGTGCACCTCGAACTCGTCGTCCCCCGTGATCCGCGTGGCCAGACCGCCATCGTCCGCGACTACCGGCGCTGTAAGGGGCGTTCCGTCGAAGTTCTGCCACGTGGTCGAGCCCCGGGGGCGCATCATATGGTGGATATCCCGATACAGGTAGGCGTCTTTGAGCACCGTGGTCCACGCATAGTGCAGCGCGCCCCCAGCATCCAGCCGCAACGACGGATACTGCAGATAGGCCTTTGGCCCCGGCTGGAGCAGCGTGATGCGCTCCCGCACCGCACCATCCAGCCCCAGCGTGTAGAACTCGTTGTTGTGCGACGCGAAGTACAGGCAGGGCACCGACGGATCCAGCAGCAGCGCTACCTTGCCGGCCGCCCCGCCGGGGATGGTGCTGATGGCGGGCTCCTGAAAATTCTTCGCCACATCGAAGCGGTAAAGATAGGCGTTCCCGTCCTTGAAATCCGTGCACGCGAGATAAACATTGCCCTCGGCGTCCGTCTCAATCGGCGGGGCATTCGTCGCGTGAACGGCCTCATACACCAGATCAAACGACTTCCCCTCGTCCACACTCCGCATCAGGCGCCATCGCTGCGCCATGAACGGCTCGTCCCGCGTCTGGATATAACTCAGAAAGTAGCCATGCTGGTTCGCCACGACTTTCTGGTTGTGGCTCTGAAAGGTTGCGTAACCCGTGACCGCCGGATCCACCAGCGTCACCTCGAAGGCGGGCTCTGCAAGCGTCATGCCTGCGAGACAAAGCAGCGCAACGCTGGAAAACGCGTGCGGAACAAGGCTCCGAGTCATGGTCAATCTCCTCTGGGCGCCATTGTAGCGGAAACGGAGAGATTCTGTGATCTGCGAAAAGAATGCTGACCACGGAGCGCACGGAGGCACGGAAAAGACTAGATGAGGATGGGAAGGAAGAGAGGCCTTTTCGAACGCAAGCGCACTGTAACTGGGCACCGGTGCCTCTGAAAACTCCTTTTCTTCTCCGCGCCTCCGTGTCTCCGTCGTTCAAATCCTGGGTTGCGGTCAACGGCTGCGCTGCGTATTCCCTGGCCAACAAAAAATCGGGGAAGCGCCACAGCCGCGGCGCCTCCCCGAATGGAGTTTGATTCAGCCTACTTCTCGTTGACCGTCATGCCCGGCCAGTCATCCGTGCGGAAGGAGCTGGCGGGCAGGCCCGCGCCGTTGTACAGCGACACCGGCGGGTTGGCCTGCCAGGCGTAGCGGACGGACTTTGGCGCCGACACGGCATCCGACCACACCACGACTTTGCCGCCCTTGATCTCAGCATTTGCCCAGACGAACTGCTTGTCTTCGCCGGCGATCTGGAAGCCCACGGGCTCGCCATGGAACTGGAGGCCCTTCGCATAGTCAAAGCTGATCGTAACCTTGCCGTCCTTGCCAATCGCGTGGGATTTATACAGCGGACCGGAGGGTACGGTGCTGCGCATCTTGTAATCGTTCTTCAAGGCCCAAAGCGCCAGCCGGCGACCCACTTCCTGCTTGTTCTTCGGGTGGATGTCCTTCGCTTCGCCGATATCGATCGCCGAGGCCATCCCTGTGTTCGGCAGGCTGAGCGTCATGAACTGGGCCTCCCGCAGTTCCGCCCACGTGTCGTCGGCCACCGGTTCCGCCTTGCGCTCCATGAAGTTCGCCAATTGCACAAAATAGAAGGGGAAATCGCCCTGGGCCCAGTCCGTGCGCCAGTTCGTTATCATCGCCGGAAAAATCGTGCGGTACTGATAGGCGCGGCCCGCGTTCGACTCGCCCTGATACCAGATCGCGCCCTTGATGCCATAGGGGATGAGGGGATTGATCATGGCGTTGTACAGGCTCGAAATGCGGTGGGGGCTGTCCGGACCCTGGGGCGGGCGGGGCTTGTCCTGGTCCGTGGCTTCGCCCTTGTCCTTCTTCGCCTGCCATTCGGCCGTGGCCACCTCAAATGCCTTCACAGCTTCCGGATGGTTCGCCACGATCTGGTTCCAACGCTCGGTGATGGGCGCAAAGGCCGGCTCCGCCGCCGCCGCTTCCGCGCTGGTCCACGATTCAGAGGGCGTGCCGCCCCACGACGTGTGAATCAGACCCACGGGCACATTCAGTGCCTGGTGCAGGTCGCGTCCGAAGAAATACGCCACCGCGGAAAAGCCGGGCACGGTCTCGGGCGTTGTCGCAAGCCACTGGTGCTCGGTGGCGCAATCTTCCTGGGGCGTTTCCGCAACCACGCGCTTCACATAGAAGAGGCGCAGATTCGGAAAGTTTGCCGCCGCGATCTCCGCATCCGCATTCAGCGAATCCTTCACGGTCCACTGCATGTTGGACTGGCCGGAGCACACCCACACTTCGCCGATGAGAATATCCTCAAAATACAGCGACTCCGCGCCATGGGATACGCGCAGGTCATAGACCTTGCCGTCGGCCCGCTTCGCCTTCAGCGCAGCCTGCCACTTGCCGTCCGCACCCGCGGTCACTTGCTGCTGTTCGGTCACGGCCACTTCGTTTACTTCCGTCTTGAACGTGATCGTCAGCACCGCGCCGGGATCGGCCTTGCCCCAGACCGGGTTGGCCTGCTTCTGCTGCAGGACCATGTGGCTGCTGAAAATGCTCGGCATCCACAGTTCCGCCTGAGCACCCGCGCACAGCACAAAGGCCAGCGCCGCCATAATGA
The DNA here is from genome assembly GCA_041859365.1 of Candidatus Hydrogenedentales bacterium. Lineage (GTDB taxonomy): Bacteria > Hydrogenedentota > Hydrogenedentia > Hydrogenedentales > JAEUWI01 > JAEUWI01. Next base: position 2,743 of record JBHEKR010000381.1, on the reverse strand, counting down.
AGGTTCTTCGATAAATTCGCATGTTGTCCTCTTTCCTTGCTGGTGAACCCAATTCAACCCAAAGAGGGACAGCGTACCAGAATCGGCGGGAAAGTGAAAAATTACAAACCTGTAATCTTGATCCCCCGCAAGATGACATCTTTCTCCGCCATACTGAATGGGTTTCAGGTTGGAATCAGTGGCGCGCTTCAGGGAGAACCGGTTATGAAGACTCAAAGTTGCATTTGCCGACGGATAAAGTGGGGGGCCTACTGGGTGCGCCCCCGGAAGAAGGACCGGCCCGGTGACGCCCGATGGCGTGGCTCCAAGACTTCCAAGAGCGGATACGCGTCGAACGCGCTTACCACGACCTGAGCCCAGACAGCACCTTTTGAGGAGGAAACCCACCATGAAGATTCGACTTCTGACCCTTCTGGGCCCGTTGAGCATCGCCTTCGTTCCCGTGGCACACGCCGCCGAGACCACGGAAGACCACGTCCACATCACTGAGGCCAACGGCTACCGGTACATTGTCTCCGATGGTCTTCCCAACCACGCCACGGGCCAGTTTCCAAACCGTGGCAACCCAAACGCGATCCAGCTTCAGTATCATCGCTTTCGTGTGCCCCTGAGCCCCGTAATCGCTGCCCAGCCCGTGGCCATGGATCGCATGCCCTTCGGCGTGGCGCTCAACGGCGTGCCCTTCGACCCCGGCACGGCGGAATACTGGTATGGCGACCGCAACTGGCGTTACGAGGCCCTCTCGGGCAAGATTAATCTCGGACTCGACTTCAGCAATGCCCATGTTCAGCCCAGCGGAGCCTACCACTACCACGGCGAACCTGTCGGCCTGGTGGAAAACCTGGGGAAGAGCACGGCCATGCGGTTGGTGGGCTACGCCGCCGACGGATTCCCCATCTACACCAACCTCGGCTATCGCGATCCCGGCGACCCCGCCAGTGGCCTCACTACCTTGCGCGCCTCGTGGCGCCTGAAACCCGGCGTGCGAAACGGCGGGCCGGGAGGGCCCCACGATGGCACCTTCGTCCAGGATTACGAGTATGCTCCCGGCAGCGGCGATCTGGACGAGTGCAACGGCCGTTCCGGCGTCACCCCGGAATATCCCGGCGGCACCTACTACTACGTCATCACCGACACCTTTCCCTTCATCCCGCGCTATTTTCGCGGCACACCCGACGAAAGCTTTCAGCGCAAAGGTCCGCCCCAGGGCGGTGGGGGGCGTCGCGGAGGGCAGGGCGGGCCGCCACCGCCGCCGCGCAGAATGCCGCCGCCCTATTGAGGCAACATGGAAACCCGGACCCGCAGCGGGAAACGCCGCCAGACGACGTCCAATTGAGTATCGGCTCCCAACGCGGGTCTGGGTTTCCTGCTTCGGATTCAGTCTGTCGGCATCGGCGCCGTGATCCAGTCGTAGGTCGGCAATACCCGCCCGTCCGCCATCTCCAGCCCTCCACCGTTCATTGGCATATCGCCGACTAACCCCGACGCCATCGCCGAAAGCCGCCGCACGCCGACAGCCGACAGCGGGCGCACTTCGCCGGGGTCCGACACGCCATTCGAGTTGCCATCCTGCCACGCGGCCAGGCCGTCCAGTTCCGCGCCTTCCAGCCAGCCATTCCGATCATCATCCAACGCGCGAAGCACCGTGTAGCCATTCTCCCAGAAGAGCCACCACGTCACCGAACCAATCAACTGCCGCCCGCTGCGGATCTGACCCAGCCCCTCCGGGTCCCACACCAGCAGGGCCGTGTCACCCTTCACCCAGGGCCATTGAGCACCGAGCGTCTGGCCGTCCAGATCGAAACCCACGGAAATCGTCGACGCCAGCAGGCTCTCCAGCGGTCGGGCTCCGTCCAGCGGAAAAATGATCGGCGTCACCACCCGCGAGCGCGGGCCGTCCAACTTCTCCATTCCCTGCGCCGCCGCCACCAGTTTTTCCTCGTCGCGACTCAGCGCGTCGCGCGGCTCAAGAATCGCCCGGATATAGCGGCCCGCCTCCAGCTCCACCGGGGGTACGAGGAAGCCGTTACGTACCTTCGGTGCATCGCCCATGGCCTTGGCGTAGGCCGCCACGGCCCGATCTTCCCACGCCTTGCGCAAGGCGGCTATCGCCTGAAGCGGGGCTCCCTCCATGTCCGCTGGCCACGCCAGGGTCACCGCCGCGTGGGACATTTCGTCGTAGCAATAGCCCAGCCCCAGCCAGATGTAGCGTTCCTCCGGGGCAAGCTTCGTGGCTCTCTCATAGAGCCGGATGGCTTCCAGCAGCCGCCCGATGCGCGCCGAGATCGCCTCCCGGTCCAGACTGTGCCGTGCCGAGGGATAGCCCTGGCCCTGCTCGTAGTACTCGTACTTCGGGCTCTCGCCCTTGCCCATCACCGGCACCTCCACGTCGCCCAGGGCATAGACCATGCTGTGCACCCGGGCCACCCGCGCCAGCAGATGGGGATCCTCCGGCGTGGCGGCAAGCTGCTGCTCCAGATTCTCCACCAGCCGAGCCACGGGCACCTTCGCGTCGGGCGCGGCCCATTCGGCCGGAACAGATGCGGCTATTAGCATGAACGCGATAGGGGTGATGGATATGCGTAGCATAGTCAGATTCTCCGTGCGGCACCTTCCCGGCCCGCATCGTCATGATACACGGGAGACTGGCGAAGTGCTTGAACTTTTCTTCCGGACATTCATTCATGATGCTTCGCACCCCGATAGAGGATGGGACTTGATGCGGGCTCCACCCCCCCGACCC
>JBHEKR010000219.1:0-3751 GCA_041859365.1 Candidatus Hydrogenedentales bacterium | reverse complement strand
ACCCGCCGCGCCATCTGGTAAGCCACTCAGTTGCCTTCGGCCCGGGCCGCCGCATAGGCTTCGGTGATGCCCTTGGCGATGTGATCGGGCACTTCGTCGAAGCCGTGGGGGGCCAGCTCGAAGCTGCCGCGGCCGTGGGTGATGCTGCGCAGGTCGGTGGCGTAACGGAGCACTTCGGCCTCGGGCACGATGGCCCGGATGCACTGGCGTCCCGCACCGGCCGATTCAAGGCCGATGATGCGCCCGCGGCGTGAATTGAGATCGCCATTCACGTCGCCCATGTACTCTTCGGGCATGGTGACCGCAATTTCCACAATAGGCTCCAGCAAACAGGGGCGGGCATCCTTCACAGCTTTTTGAATCGCCATGGAGGCCGCAATTTTGAAGGCCATTTCGGAAGAGTCCACATCGTGGTAGGAGCCAAAGAAAAGCTCCACCACCACGTCCACCACCGGATGGCCGGAGATGACCCCGCGCTCCAGGGCTTCCTGGGCGCCCTTGTCCACGTGGGCAATGTATTGCCGGGGCACCACGCCGCCCACGATGCTGTCGATGAACTGATAGCCCGCACCGCGCTCGTTGGGCCGCAGGCGCAGGTGCACGTCGCCATACTGGCCGTGGCCGCCGCTCTGCTTCTTGTGCTTGCCCTGGGCCTCCGCCTGGGTGCGGATGGTCTCGCGATAGGCCACGCGGGGTGTGGAGGTTTCCACTTCCACGTGATACTTCCGCTTCATTCGGTCGAGCATGATTTCGAGCTGGAGGTCACCGGTGCCCTGGATGACGTGCTGGCCCGTCTCTTCATTGCGATAGTGGATGAAGGTGGGGTCTTCCTCGGCCAGCCGGTGGAGCGCATCGCCGATCTTGTCTTCATCCGCGCGGGATCTGGGCTTGATCGCCAGCTTGGTCATGGAAGGTGGCAGCTCCAGCTTGGGCAGGTGGTAGTTGCAGCCGATCGCGCCGATGGTATCGCCGAAATGGGTGTACTTGAGCTTGGTCACCGCCGCCAGGTCCCCAGGGCCCACCTCATCCACCACCGTCTGCTCCTTGCCGTTCAGCAGCAGGATCTTGCCCGTGCGCTCCTTGTGATCCGAAGTGACATTGTAAAACTCGGAGTCGGAGCGGAGCGTACCCGTCAGCACGCGGAAGAGGGTGATATGCCCCACGAAGGGGTCCACCACATTGCGAAACACCTGGCCCAGGAACGGCTCATCCGCGCTGACGCGCAATTCCTTCGACTCGCCTTGGCCATTCTGAACGACCACATGGCGGTCCAGCGGGCTGGGGAAGGACTCGGCGATAACGTCGAGCAGTTCATCCACACCGAGATACTTCGAAGCGCTACCCGCAATAATGGGCATGATCTTGCCCGCCGTGATGCCGTCGTGGAGGCCCCGGTGGAATTCGTCGGGCGTCAGTTCACCCGTGGCGAGGTACTTTTCCATGAGGGCGTCGTCCGTCTCGGCCACGGCATCCGCCATCTCCTCCTTCATGCGGGCAATCTGGTCGGCGATATCCCCCGTGTCGCCGTCAAAGATATTCACCACCCGCTGGAGTCCCGCGCCCTCACCCACCGGAATCACGAGGGGCACGCACTGCTTCCCGTAGGTCTCCCGAAGCGCCGCCACCACCTGATCAAAGCTGGTGTGCTCCCGATCCAGCTTGTTCAGAAAAAAAGCACGCGGAACGTTGTGTCGTTCCGCGTATTTCCAGGCGATGTCGGTGCCGACCTGGACGCCGGTTGCAGCGTCCACGAGGATCACCATTCCATCAACCAGGGGGCTTGAGGCCGCGATCTCCCCCTGGAAATCCATGTAGCCGGGGTGGTCGATGAAATGGATTCGATCCCCCCGCCAGTCCACGTGGCACAGCTTCATGGTAATACTGTGTTTTCGGGCAATTTCCTCGTCGAGGTAGTCCGCTACGGTGTTCCCCTCTTCGATGGAGCCCATCCGTTTAGTGATGCCGGCGTCGTGAAGGATATGCTCGATGAGCATGGTCTTCCCGACGCCGCTGTGGCCTACAATCCCGACATTGCGTTCTTTCCCCGGATCTACGACAGGCATGATAGTTCCCTCCGCATCGCGTTGGTCAAAAGCCAGGATATCCACGGCCAGATCCAATGCAATACGGGCCGGGCCGATGGCGAGCGGTCGCCCAAAATCGTCGCCTGCCTTTGAGCCGACGATTAAGGACGGCTGCACCGAAATGCCCTGGGGAAACACAGGGCCCAAGGGCCTTCCGATCCGTTCACCCCCCAGTATACGCCCCTGAAACGCCGCCCTCAAGTGCAAAACACAAAAAAATCATTTCGCGCTGTTCGGCCCCTCCTGCACGTCACGTTCATGGACTATGGGACCACGTCCCGCTGCCATTACGAATCCCCAGGAGGGCCGAAGGTGGGTTAACCTTCCACGTTGACACAGCGCAAACGTCGGCTGGCGGAGGCGCGTTGTTGAAAGGGTGGTTTCGACACCCCTGTTCCATGCCCCATGGGGCAGTTAGGCACTAACGTAGCCTTTGTGTCAACCTGGAAGGTTAACCCACCTTCGGTCACTGCCTGATCCTCGAGATACTTTCCATAATTGAAGAATCTAATGCTAATAGTTGGCTATCTAAATAAATACCAAACAAATCGACGCCCAGCGTGGATCAGCTTTCCAAGCCGCTGGATAGTCCCGTCAAACCTATGCCAGAATGCGGGTCCGGGGAAGGTTCCGAATCCACACAACCGCCCAGGGGAGATTTCCACATGAGGTCGCTCGCATTGCTCGCCGCCCTCGCGTTGCTTACGGCGCCATGGGCCGTCGGCGCCGGTATGCCCACGCCCGAGGATCCCGCGGCACCGACGTTTCAGGAATTGATGGATACCACCTTGTTCCCGGATGCGCAACGGGGCATGAACGTGGACACGGCAACGATCACGGAGGGCATGCTTCACATCCGGACGACCGGTGCCGAGATTGAGGCCAATCTCGCCACGGGCGAGATCCGCTTCACCCAACGGATCGGTCATCAGCGCACGGTGGCCGTGATGCACATCGGGGTGCCCCTGGCGGGCGCCACGGTCACGCACTCGGGTCCTGGACTTGCCCGGGTAACCTTCACGAGCCCGGCCATGACCCTCCGCGTGAACGGTGATTCCCTCTTCATGCTCCACGCCCACGATCCCATCGCATTATCGGTTGACCGTGCTATCGATGTGGCATGGCACGCTTCCCACCTGGCGAACCACCTCATCGCCGATGAATGGGGCGCCTTCGGCCTGTATTGCTCGGACCAGAAACACGATGACCAATTCGACCCCTTTGCGACGACCGTAGCCCGATACGCGCTCCGCTCCGGCGACGTCCTGTGGCTGGGAGTTTGCCCGCCGAAACCCTACGATTGGAAGCGCTCGGTGGAGGACAACGTCGTCTGGCATTGGTCAAACACAGCGGCCTATCCCCCCGACGACGTACTACAGCGGTGGCGGGAATACGGCAACATCGTGTTGCTGCAGTCCGAAATGTTGCTTTGGAAGGACTGGAACCTCGCCTTTGTTCCGCGACTCGGCAACGAGGAGTTCGCTCGTGTGCGCAAGACGATTCACGACGCGGGCATGCGCTTCATCGTCTATACCAGCCCCTACTATTTTCTCAAGGGCACCGCGCTTGAACCCCAGGCCATCAACACCTTCGAAGGGTTCCGTTGGTGGCCGCCCGGCACGGCGACCGACGAGAATCTGTGACTGTTCCTTCCCGAAATCCGCAGG
>JBHEKR010000374.1:0-25592 GCA_041859365.1 Candidatus Hydrogenedentales bacterium | reverse complement strand
GGCACATAGGAAAAGCCCGGCATGAGGGGCTGAAAGCCTTCGTGGTATTTAGGCTGGCCCGTCGCAGTCACCGTGGCCAGCGTGCGCCCATGAAAGGACTGGTGGGCAGTGACTACTGCTGGCTTGGGCGTGCCTTGCTTATACCAGTAGCGCCGTGCCAGTTTGATGGCGGCTTCGTTGGCCTCCGCCCCACCGTTGCAGAAGAACCATTTCTCCGCGAAGCAATGCTTCGAGAGCGCGGCGGCCAGCAGGGTCTGTGCCTCAATGTAGTAGAGGTTGGATACATGGACCAGTTTGCGCGCCTGATCGCAGATCGCCTGGGTGACTTCCGGATGGCAGTGGCCCAGGTTGCATACGGCGATACCAGCAAAGAAATCGAGATATTCCTTGCCCTCGGCATCCCACAGGCGCATGCCCTCGCCACGGCTCAACGCCACCTTGCGTGCGCCGTAGGTGTTGATAATGTGGGCGTCGTTCAGCGCCTTGATTTCATCGGTCAATGTCATAGGGACGAAACTTTCCACAATCACGCTGTTCATCGCATTTCTCCGGGGCTGCTACCAAAGGGTGAATACAGACACCGGCGCCATGCATAGTTTGCAGCAGGATGCCCGAGGGAGAAACTGCGAGTTCAGCTATTAGCGGCCTTTTTCTTGCTGGTGCTGCTCTTAGCCTTTTCGACGGCCGGCTTCTTTTCCTGCGTCGACTCGGACTTACCTTCCGTCTTGGTCACGGCAGCGGTTTCGGACTTGGGCTTCTCCGGGGGAGTGCCCTTCTTGTCCTTGTAGTCCGTTTCGTAGAAACCGGTACCCTTGAAGATAAATCCGGCACCGGTGCCCATCAGACGCCTGCACTTCTTGCCGCACTGATCACACTTTACCTTAGGCTCGGCGGACATTCCGTGAAAAACGTCGAGGACATAGCCGCAACCGCCGCATTCATAGGAATAGGTAGGCACAGCACTGATACTCCATCGCTGCCCGGCTTGGGGCCGGGATTCGGACTGAAAAGCCCCGCCGCGACCGGACTGGCCGCTGGCCTAAGGGCCTGAAATCAAATACGTTGGCCTGAAGAGACCAACGAAGTCGAGGAAACCGTGCATTGTAGCAGAGCGCTATCGGGAGATCAAAAATCGAAGAGACTGGTTCCGTTCGGATTCATCGGACTGATTGGTCGGATCGAACTGACCGGTCCGATAGCGGCCCCAGGATTTGGGAGGGATCGCAGCAAAGCGATATACTGCGGGAACAACCAAGGAGTACCCCATGGAAGAAATACTAGCCTGGCGTCTGGAAGATGTTCCGCCGGAGCAGGTTATGCTCGTCGTAGCCGGCATGGCGGCCGTGGGCTTTCTCTACTGCTTTCTCGGCTACCGCCTCATCAAGCTTGTCCTCGGACTTACGGGATTCCTGCTCGCGGGCAGCGCCGCCGCCGTGATCGTCGCCTTCCTGAGCTACGGTCACCTCATCGGCATGGGAATCGCCCTCTGTATCGGCGGTCTTTGTGGCGCCATGGCCCTCTTCTTCCTCTACCGGACTGGCATCTTTTGCCTGGGCATGCTCGGTGCCGCCGTGGCGGCCTATTCTCTGCTCCAGGGGCGCGAAGAACCGTGGATACTGTGGGCGGTCGCTGGAATCGGCCTCGTGGGCGGGCTTTTGGCCATTCTGGTGGAGCGCCCGGTGATGAAACTGGCCACAGCGGCCATCGGGGCCATGCTCATGACCCAGGCCGGTCTCGCCCTCGCACGGGATCGGGGTTTCCTCGATGTTGCGGCGGGGGCGCCCGCCGAACCCGTGGCGGGCGCAACCACCACCTCGCCTTATCTCGGCTGGGGCGTGCTGGCCGCGTGGATTGTAATGACCTTATTCGGCGCATCAGCGCAGTTTGGCTTCGGCGGCAAAAAGAAATCGTCGTAGAAACGGCGTCGGATTGGGAATCGCGGCGAATTCTTTCTCATCGGGCAAGCTCTGCTATACTCCCGCGTCCAATCAATCAGACCGTTCAAGGGAGTACATAGACGACATGCAGGCAAAACCCACCATCCACTTTTCAGGCATTGGCGGCACCGCGATGGTGGCCGGGGCACGCCTCGCGCTGGAAGCGGGCTGGGAGGTCCGGGGCAGCGACAATCCCCTCTACCCCCCCACCTCCGACATGGTGGCCGCTCTGGGCGTTCCCGTGGCCGAAGGCTATGCGGGCGAAAACCTTGACTGGAATCCTGATGTGGTGCTTCTGGGCAATGTGCTCAGTCGCGGGAACGCGGAAGTCGAGGCCGCCCTCTCGCGGCGCATGCGCTACATGAGTCTGCCCGAATGGCTGAAGGAGCATGTCCTCCGCGCGCGGCGTCCGGTGGCTATCTGTGGCACCCATGGCAAGACAACGACCACGGCGATCACGGCCCATGTGCTGGCGTCTTGCGGCCTCGCTCCCGGTTATCTCATTGGTGGCCAGCCCCTGAATGTGAAACACTCGGCCCATCTCGGCCCCATCGGCGCACCTTTTGTCATCGAGGGCGACGAATACGACACCGCCTTTTTCGACAAGCGAGCGAAGTTTTTTCATTACTTGCCCGAAGTTGCCGTGGTGACATCGCTCGAATTCGACCATGGCGATATTTATCCCGATCTGACTTCCATCGAAGTGGCTTTTCAACGCATGCTGCGACAGATTCCCGCGCAGGGCCGCTTGATTTGTTGCGCGGACAACCATGCCGTCAGCCTCAAGGAATTCGCCCATTGTCCGGTCGAGACCTACGGCTTCTCCCAGGATGCCGACTGGCGCGGCGAGGCCCTGGGCGCGGATGGCGGCATGCAGCGTATGGCGGTGTATCATGGTGGGGAGAAAATCGGCGAAGTGCGCACACCCCTTACCGGCCGACACAATCTGCAGAACCTGCTGTCGGCCATTGCGGTGGCCCACTACTTCGGCGCGTCGATGGAAGCCATCGCGGCGGGCGTGGCGTCCTTCAAGGGGGTCAAACGGCGCATGGAGATCTTTCTGGAGTCGACGGGCGTCACCTACATCGACGATTTCGCCCACCACCCCACGGCCATCACCGAAACCATCGCGGGCGCGCGCATGCGATGGCCGGGCCAACGCCTGCGGGTGCTCTTTGAACCGCGTAGCAACACCACGGTGACGAATCGCTTTTTCGACGACATGCTCTCCTGCTTTCGCGGCGCGGACGAGGTCCACCTCGGGCCCATCTATCGCGGGGATAAGATACCCGCCGACGAGCGGCTGGACCGAGACAGATTGGTCTATCTCCTGACCTCGGCGGGCCTGGTGGCCGCTGTGGCGGATGATCCGAAGGTGCTGGCGAAGGAGATTCACGCCTCGGGCAGACCGGGCGATATCGTTTTGATCTTGAGCAATGGTGCTTTTGGGGGGATTTATAAGCAATTCCGGGATCTTGCCGGGGACTGAGGGGACCTCATTGCTACAGGCCAAGCCCTACCTCCGAGAGGTGATTCTCCAACGGGAAGCCATCGCGGACGAATCGATCTACCCCTTCAGTATCCCTGCAATTCGCAGACTGGACCGGATGGAGTTTCACCCCGATGTAACCTTTATCGTCGGGGAGAACGGGACCGGCAAATCCACGCTGATTGAAGCCATCGCCATGAAGCTTGGTTTTTCACAAGAAGGAGGCACGAAGAACATGCGGGTGGAGACGGCGGATACTGTTTCCGGCCTGCGCGATCATCTCAAATTGGTCCAGAGCTTCACGCGTCCGCGAGATGGCTACTTTCTGCGCGCGGAGAGCCTCTACAATGTGGCGACGTATATGGACGGCATCGATTATCAGTCGGCCTACGATGGTGCCTCGATGCACGACCGTTCTCACGGCGAGCTATTCTTTGACACCCTGACCCGAAAGTTTCACGGCAACGGTCTCTATATTCTGGACGAACCGGAGGCCGCATTGTCGCCCCAGCGTCAGATGTCGGCCCTGGTCGCAATCCACGCATTGGTCGAACGACAGTCCCAGTTTATCATCGCCACCCACTCCCCCATTCTCATGGCCTACCCGCGCGCGAAGATCCTCCTGCTGGACGAAGAGGGCATTCGTGAAGTCAGATACACCGAGACCGAGCACTACGAAGTCACGAAAAATTTCCTCAACAAATACGAAACGATGCTGGAAATACTTCTGCAACCCCAATTGGAAATCCCCTTCGATTAGCGAATGACGCTGTGGCGGCGCGCGGTCAATTCGCGCTATACTACCGGCCACCACGCAACACCAAGGAAGTACCCCCGTGCCCACCCCGACCGATCATACCAAAGCATGCCCCGAATGCGGCCAGCCCATGGGCGTCAACCGTGGCGTCTGCCCGAATCCCGATTGTACCTATCAGAGCACCTGGTTCAAGGTGCGGTTGTATTTCGGCTGCGCGGGGGCCTTGTTTGCCTTCATTGTTATTGCCATCATGGCCTGGATGGCGATGCAGGCGCGGTGAAAGGGGGAGGCTGAACCGCAAATTTGCGCAAATGGGGCGGCGGAGATACGAGCCGTCTTAAGGGTGCCACCCTCCTGCGGAGGATCTCCGACCCTCAAACGGAATCCCGGAGCGATGGAGTTTGTGGGTGTTGGGATTCTCTTGCAGCAAATATATCCCAATGTCCCAGGTGGAAGTCACTTCACCCACAAACTTCCCGCGGCAGAGCCGCCCCGTTTGAGGGTGGCACTCGCGGGGCCTGAAGGTGACCTCGACGGGAATCTGAAGGGTTATCGTTCCGCTTTTTCTTGATCCCGCGCAGTAGATGAACTCATCAGGTCCCAGTTCTCTTGCGCTTCGGGACCGTCGAAGTGAAAGAGATTTGCTCTCGCCTCGGCGATAGAGCGGAAAACCACGACGAAGAGTAGTACAAGGACCACCACAAACACCGAGACGGTTGCGGGGAACAGCCAGGCATGGGTGGCGGAGTCGAGGAATAGATGTGGAACGAATGGTGCCCATGCGCACAAAATAAGGAAGAGGAAGTGCGCGAAGGTCGGGCCTTTTTCTCCAAGAGTCCTTCGGACACGGTGGAGCGGACAAGCAGGCCACCAGAGGTCATACAACGGCACGAGAAATTGATTCTCAGCGTTATTCTCTTGAGTGCTGATACGGTGCCTTGAACCATCCGCCAGCACCAGCGCGCTGCCGCCGTGGGCTGCGGCGACGACTTTCGCCCGCTTGACGTAAACTCGGGCATAGGATGGCCAGAGTTCGGGAGTTTGCCCTGTAACGCTTTAGGACCCCCCCGAAGTACCAGTCATGCACCAATGAGATGGCGTAGGTTGTCATCAGGCCGATCCCCAGAATCAATTCTACCGGCGACTTTCCGAGTGGGCCGCGGATATCCGTCAGGGAAGGATAATCCGTGTCGGAGAAAACCCACGCGGCGCCTACGGCAAACCAGACGAGGTCATCCAAGAGCGTGAAGGCCTTCCTGCGCCGGGACACTTCAGCTTTCAACATGCTGAGTATCCTTTCCTGGGTGATCGTTGGCGTCGTGAAGCGTGTACTGGTTCCTGGCGATCGAAGTCTGGACTCTGAATAAGCACCAGCCGATGAATCCGAAAGAGGTGATCAATGTGCCCCATAGTATCCCGGCCATGGTCAAGACACTGTCTCTTGAGTCGAGGTTGATGATGACTAAGGCGAGGAGTGGCATCGCAAAAATCGGCAGAAAGAGCAGGGGCCAGATTCTGGGTTCGCGCTGCTTCAAATAAGCTTGCACGTCGGCGCGGGTAAGTCCGGGCCACCAGAGGTCGTAAAGCGAACCGAGAAACGCGTCCTTATTCGTCTTCTCAACACCATAGGCGTGGACTGAAACGCGGCTTCCGTCGTTCAAGATTACGATGGATCCATCGTGCGACAGGGCGACACAATTGCGGCGTTTGACGAAAAGGACAGGCTTGCCGAGGGTTTTGATGGCCAGGGTTTCTTCCGTGGCCAACAGACGTTGAAGCGGTTCGGGGCCAGTGAAGTGAAGGACAATTTGCCATGCTGCCGCAGCCATGCCCGCCAACCCCATAGCAATGCTCATTACGATGTTGAGGACGGCGAGGCGATCGGGATTGTTCCATGCCTCCGGGAGCTGGCCAAAGTCCACTGCGCCCCTGAGCAGGAATCCCAACGCACCAAGGATGGTCAGGCAAAGGAAAAATCGGCGCGCGGCCTTTCTGGGCGGTGGGGAGCTGAGGACGATCATGGATTGCTCTCTCCCTGACCAGTACTCGTTTCCTGAATGATTGATGACGGCAACTGCACGACTGCCCTATCTCTGAGGGTCTGATCCCAGACGTATAGTGGCCAGAGGGGGGCTATTCCCCCGAGCAATAGAAAGACAACCCAGATATCGTCCGGTCATGGGAGGTTCAAAACACTGTAACCACGAAGGTAGAACATTGTAACGACGATTATCACAATTGCCACACTTGTTATTGCGGTCATCACGGCTCCCTGCCTCGGAAATGCGCTCAATGCCTTCCTTTCCAGCGCGTCAAGATTGATATCCGGCCACCATGCTTCAAAAAGCGTTTGTGTGAAGTATGTGTAGGGTGTCCCCCAATACCGCGCGGCTGGTTGGGCCGGTCGCAGTTCCAGACGCCGACCATCGCTGAGAACGATGGCTTCGCGACATGGATAATACGCGTGGCACTGTTCGCGGTGAATTGGAAAGGAAGGTTTTAAGGTCGGTTTGCAGTATAGCTGCGCCCCATCGAATTCCAACTCATTTTGCAGCGTTTGGCGCGTTACACTATCACTAAATTGGACGAACTGAAGGAACGCATCGCTGGCTGTGAATGTCAGCAGGCACAACAGCACAGCCAAACCAGTTTGGGAAAGGGAGCCAGATCGTGCGAAAAGGTAACAAAGGACTGAGGTAGCACCGAGGGTCATGATGGCACCCCGAGCCAAGTAAATTACTATACGGGCTTTTGCCCAAGCTTCGCTGTATCCATTCGACTGCTGCATGCCTTAACTCCCTTTTTGGTACCGCGATTATTATCCTAGCTGAAAAGGGTTTGTTGCGCAAGGGGGTACGGGGCTTGGGCATGGTGTATGGCGGCCACACAGGGACTGACGCGCCCACGATTGCTCGCCGGGGTACTGCGCACTCGGACTTGCTGTGCACTGCCATAGATCGCGCCGATGTTTCTGGGTGTGGCTGTCCCGTCGCGGGGGGCGTGTGCCGTGATTTTCGAGGGGACTTGGTCAGGCGACATATTCTAACGGGAAGTGATGTGGGGTGGCCGGGCTTCCCTCGCTGACGACGGTACAGCCACGCCCGGCGACGTTGCAATTGGCTTGTCCATGTCCCCTGTGGGTTAAGACGAGCGGTGAGTGTTCAGGTGCTTGTGGGCGCGTCAGTCCCTGAGCCCATGGCAATCATGACGTTTCGACGCAACGTACCTTCGAGCCAGTCGGGAAAGTAAGACAACAGGAATATCGAGGCAAACATAATTCCCAGTGAGAAGTCAGAGGGAGTAAGAACACAACAGAAAATTGTGGTGAGTATGATTGCCTTTACAGCATTGGGAATGTGCCGTATCCAGCCCTGTGCCTCTTCTGCCTTACGGATTGCTCTGGTCAGGTCCACTTCCGGCCACCAGGCATTCAGCCACGGGGTGGCCATTGCCGGATCGTGGCAGTAAAGGTAGGTCCCGCAGGCGGGCAGGGGGATGGTACGGCCATCGACGAGAAGTACTTCGTTGCGGTGGGGGAAGTAGGCCAGGACTTCGCGCCGCGTGAAAGACTGGGGGGATGAGCCCACGACCATGCTGACGACGGTGGCACCGTCGAAGTGAAGCTCGCCACGATATCGGCGAAAGAGCAGGAAGTCCGCGAGGCGGTACACGCCGAGAAAGCCAACCCAGGTCGTGATGGCCAGGGGAATGACCATGATATAGAAGGGCCACGAGATCGCGGTGGCAAAGGCAAGGACGATGGTCAGGGAAAGGGCCTGGAGGACGTAGAGTACGACCTCACTCGCAATGGCGCGCCCGGTTGGCTTGATAACCTGATTCGCGGGCAGGCTCCCGCCGCTGATGGGGGGAGTAGCGTCGGCGTATTCGCCGGGTTCTGGTTGGAGGATTTCGTCTTGCATGCCTTAACTCCCTCTATGGTACCGCTGGCATTATCCTAGCCGAAAAGACCTTGCGACGCAAGGCTGGATGGCGTGGGTGCAATGTTCTGCCGCAATAGAACGTAGAGAGCGCAAGAAGAGCCTCTTCCTTTGCGATCTATGCGTTCTCTTGCGGCTGATTTTTCCCATTTATCCTCTTGTAACTCCCCTTTCCAAGATCTACAATCGAAGCATTCCGATATTCACCCATGTTGACTCCCGAAGGAGGCAAATCGATGCGCAGACGAGACTTTCTGGCCGCCACCGGCCTTTCGACCCTGGCCCTTGCCGGTCTGGGCGGCCGTGTACATGCCCAGGCCAAGCCGAACATCGTCTATATTCTCGCGGACGACCTGGGCTATGGCGATCTGGGTTGTTACGGCCAGAAGGAGATTCAGACGCCGAACATCAACCGGCTTGCGGCGGAGGGCATTCGGTTTACGCAGCACTATGCGGGGAGCACAGTGTGTGCGCCGAGCCGTTGCGCGTTGATGACGGGATTGCACACGGGGCACTGCTATATTCGGGGGAATCAGCGGGTGAACTTGCGTCCGGAGGATGTGACGGTGGCGGAGGTGCTCAAGGGCGCGGGCTACACCACGGGGCTGTGCGGCAAATGGGGCTTGGGCGTGGAGGGGGAAGAAGGCGTGCCCAATCGCCAGGGTTTTGATTATTTCTATGGCTACCTCGATCAAAGCCACGCCCACAACTACTACCCCACCTTCCTCATGCGCAACGAGGAGCGGATGGCGCTTAACAATGTGGTACCGGAGCCGAAGGAGTCGGGCGCGGGGGTGGCGAGCGAGAAGGTGGCGTACAGCCACGACCTCATTGCCCAGGAGGGGCTGGACTTCGTGCGGCGAAGTCACGAGCAGCCTTTCTTTCTCTACTGGGCCCTTACCCTCCCCCATGCGAACAATGAAGCCGGTGAGGCGGGCATGGAGGTGCCGGATCAGGGCATCTACAAGGACCGGGACTGGCCGGAGAACAAGAAAAACATGGCGGCGATGGTGTCGCGGATGGATGGTGATGTGGGGCGGCTTATGGCGCTGTTGAAAGAGCTGAGAATCGACGAGAGCACGCTGGTCATCTTCAGCAGCGACAACGGCCCCCACAAGGAAGGGGGCAACGACCCCGCGTGGTTCGACAGCAACGGTCCCCTGCGCGGCACCAAGCGCGATCTCTACGAGGGCGGCATCCGCGTGCCGCTGGTTGCGCGCTGGCCGGGACGCATCGCGCCAGGCACGACGTCGGCGCATGGGTCGGCCTTCTGGGACTTCCTACCCACGGCGGCGGAACTTGCCGGAGCGTCCCCGCCAGATCATCTCGATGGCATCTCTTATCTCAACGCGCTTATGGGCAATGACGCGGCGCAGGCGGCCCACGACTACCTGTACTGGGAGTTCACGGAACAGGGCGGCAAGCAGGCGGTGCGCATGGGCGATTGGAAGGGCATTCGCCTGAATGTTGCCGAGAACCCTGACGGGCCACTGGAACTTTACGACCTGAAATTGGACCTCGGAGAAGAGCGCGATGAAGCGGCGCAGCACCCAGAGGTGGCCGCGGAGCTTGCAGCGCTGATGGCTGCGGCGCATGCGGATTCGGTGTTGTTTCCATTGGGACGGCGCTAGCGTGGTCGGGATAGGGACAGCAGCCGATTGGCTCGTGCCTTCGGTATGGTTAAATGCAGGGCCAGCGAATCGATAGCTGTACTCATGAGAAATGTTTTCTAAAGAGATTGGGCCCTTCCGCGACGTCTACTTTGGGGTACAGTTTCCGATTGGCTGGACGACACGAGGCTCGCTTTGGGTCGTGGACCAATCGGCCACTGTCCCCCTGGCGTTTTGGCTTGCCGGTGGCGGGGGCGTATAATAGGAAGGCAACCCAAAGTGCGGGCTCGTCGGGAAAGCCCAGACCCTCAAGAAAGCGATGATCCAGATCCATGCCCAACAAACTTAGAACCGTAGGTATTCTTACATCCGGCGGCGACTGTCCCGGCCTCAACGCGGTCATTCGCGCGATCACCAAAACCCTGACTCCCGGCGGCACGGAGATCTTCGGCATCCTCGAAGGATTCAGTGGGCTGGTGCAAAACAAGTACGTGCGCCTGAACGATACCGACACGAGTGGACTGCTTACGATAGGCGGTACAATACTGCGTACGAGCCGAAACAAACCCCACAAGATGCCAACGCCGGATGGCGGCTTCCGGGATATGACCGGCGCGGCCATTGAAAACTACAAGCGGATGAATCTCGACTGTCTCTTCTGTCTCGGCGGCGGGGGCACGCAAAAAAACGCCTACCACCTGATGAAACAGGGGGGCATCAACGTCATTACCACCCCCAAGACCATCGACAACGATGTGTGGGGTACGGATGTCTGCTTCGGCTTCGACACGGGCATGAGCATCGCCACGGAGGCCATCGATCGGCTCCACACGACGGCCAGCAGCCACCACCGCGTGATGGTGGTGGATATCATGGGCCACAATTCGGGATGGCTGGCCCTGGGTGCGGGCATAGCGGGCGGCGCCGACGTGATCCTGATTCCCGAGATCCCCTACGATCTGGAGGTGGTGGGCAAGTCACTACTGGGACGCATGCGCCGTGGGAAGATGTTCAGCATCGTCGCCGTGGCCGAGGGGGCCGTTTCGGTTTCGGAGGCGGAGGATGATCGGGAGAAGGGCGGTAAGAAAAAGAAGAAAAGGGGCTCCAAGGAAATTGAGCACATCAAGGAGCCCGTCAGCGCCATTCTTGCCGAGCACTTGGAAGATGTGACGGGCCTCGAAACCCGCGTGACTTCCCTCGGCCATCTTCAGCGCGGCGGCATTCCCACGCCGACCGACCGGCTCCTCTGCACCAAGTTTGGCACCCACGCCGCCGATCTCGCGCTCAGCGGTCAGTTCGGCTGTATGGTGGGCAAGCAGGGCGAAGAATTTGTCGCCGTTCCGCTGGAGGATGTGGTCGGAAAAAAACGTCTCGTGACCCTCGACCACCCCTGGGTTCGCGCCGCACGGGATGTCTCCGTCTGCCTGGGCGATATCATTCCGAAGGGGCTGGAGCGGTAGAGACGCTGGGACTGTCCAAGTATAGGGAACTGTCGTCAGTGGAGGGGATTGGCGATTTCCGCACGACCTGCGGTCAGGCCAAGCCCCTCACTGCATAGGACTGTCCCACGATTTAAAAGCGCGGGACGGTCCCGTACGCGTAGTGGCCCTTGCTCATGCAGGTCTGTTTATGTGCTGAAGTGTCCTGTATCCGTCTCCGTGGTTTTTCGTGCGGGACGGTCCCGTCGAGGCGAATATATTTCCTCCACCAAGGGTATGTACTGTCGCAGGAAGCGCGGCAAGTGCTGGCTGCGGCAGGAAATAGACCTCGTCCCACCAATGGGACGAGGTATCCTTTATATTGCGGGCTCAGGTTTTCGTAATGAATTTGAGTCCGGCGATCCCCGCGATGATCAGCCCCAGACACGCGAGCCGCGCGATTGAAGCAGATTCGCCGAAAAGAACAATCCCGAGGATCACCGTGCCCACCGCGCCAATACCAGTCCATACGGCATAGGCCGTGCCCACGGGCAGGGAGCGCATGGCGGTGGCCAGCAGGAAGAAGCTCAGGGCCATGGTGACCAGCGTAAAAACGGAGGGCCATAGGCGGGTGAAGCCCTCGGAATATTTGAGGCCGATGGCCCAGCCGACTTCGAGGAGCCCGGCAATGATGAGTAGGATCCAGTTCATGGGATGTGGCGATTTCCGATAGGTCGTGGTGATGGGTCTACGATGCGGGGGCCCGTCTTGCGCGGCTTATTTTTTTTGGTTCTCGTCGTCGATCAGCTTCAGTTCGCCGCCGGGCAGTGCGCCGATGCCGTGGAGGTGGATATCGCGCTGGGGAAAGGGCAGTTGAATTCCGTTTTCACGGAAGGATGCCTCGATGGCGGTGAGGAGTTCGTCCTTGGTGGCCGAGGCATTGTCCAGATCCGCACAGTGCGCGCGCATGATAAAATTCAACACGCCGTCTGCGAAGCCGATGAAAAAAACCGTCGGTGCAGGGTCGTCCATGATGGCGTCGTGACGCTCGACAGTCTCCAGAATGAGCTTTTTGACCAGGGCAATATCGGAACCATACGCGATTCCGATAGGAAGCTCGATGCGCAGCACGCGGTCGGAGAGCGTCCAGTTGATCAGGCGCCCCGTGACGAATTCCTTGTTTGGCACGATGAGCTCCTGACGGTTGGACGTGGTGATCCACGTGGCCCGGATGCGGATGCGCGTAACCGTGCCGACGATATCCCCCACGGTGACGGTATCGCCTACACGCACAGGCCGCTCGAAAAGCAGGATGATGCCGGAGACAAGATTCGCAAAGATCTCCTGCAACCCGAAGCCCAACCCGAGTCCGACGGCGGCGAAGAGCCATTGCAGCTTGCCCCAACTTAACCCCACGGCGCTGAAGGCCCAGGTGCCGCCAATGAGGGTCAACGCATAGGTGATGATGGTGTTGGCCGCGTAGCGTTCGCCCGCCATGAGGGCCATGCGCTGCCAGACGAGGATCTCCAGAAGGCCAGGCAGGTTGCGAACGGCCACGGTGGTCATTCCGGCGATGAAAATAAAGGCGGCGACGTGGCGCAGCGTTATGGGCACCTGCTGTTCCTACACATCGCGGATGATCACCCCGGCGGCATCTTTGGTCTCGGTGACGATGGTGTCGGTGACGGTCCAGAGCTCCACGCGATTGAGCACGCTCAACGCGGGCAGGTCGTCCGCCCAGATCCACCAGACGCAGAGGGCGAGGCCCACGGCAAAGCTGCTTCGGATCAGGCGCATGGCCTGGGTGTCGATTTTGTCGAGATCGATCTCCTCCTCCACGACCGGTACCGTTTCCCCTTCCCCCCCGCTCTCGCGCATGGCCTCAAGTTTCTTCCTGGCGCGGGCGCGGGCCATCTGCCGCCGGGCGATGAGCATCCAGCGCAACACGAGTTGGACCACCACGGTGAGGCAGAACGTGCAGATGAGCAGATAATGCAGCTTTGTAGCGATTTGCAGCGCGGAGTAGGAGTAGCCGTAGGCCGCGGCCAGCAGAAGTGCGATGGGGGTCACGACACCCATGGCATACCAGAGGCGACGGAGTTTCAAATTGCTCCGCTTGCGTGCGCGCTCGATGATCTCCAGGAGCGCGCCATTGCGTTTGCGCAGCATCACATGTCCGAAAATCGCCAGGGCCAGCAGGGCCAGCATCAGGGCGAACCGTCCGAGGGTTTCCTGCCAGTTGTTGTCGTCCTTGATGATATCCAGGGTCGCGACAATGACGGCGAGGGGAAAGGCAGCCAGTTCAAAGCCGAGAATACGCCGAGCAGCCGCCCTGCAGGAGCTCTCGGACCAGCCGAAGTGGGCGATGCCCAGACCGTTGGCGCGGAGGACCTCCCGGGTAAATTCCAAACTCCACAGGTAGAAGGCGCAGGCGCCCAGCGCCTCGCCAAGCCAGCGAGTGTAGTCCGTGCTCGCCAGCGACACGGAGCAACGCCAGCCGATGAGGGCAAGCAGGAGCGGTACGCCCAGGGAAACGAGAATCGTGAAGATTGTCGCCGTGGCTGTGGGGCGAAACTCCATGCAGCCTCGCTTTCCCGCGACTTCCGCCGCCGCGGCGATGCGCCGCCGGAATTGCCATCGAAATGCGATGAGCAGGAGCACCGTGAAGGTATAGGAGACGACAGGGAGCGGCGAAGTGGAGAAATCGCTTTTCAGCGCGCCAGCGAAAGTGGCCATGTTCTCCACATCGACCAGCCAGAGCCAAGCTTCACGGGCGGGTCCCAGTTCATCGAGACTGATCAGATCACCGCTCCGGAGCCAAAGCACCCGCTCCGTGATGTACCGCTGAAATTCTTTGGTTTGGGTAATCAACTGCTGCTCCTGAGCGTCCAGATCGATCAGGGTTGCGAAGTAGGATTCGTAATCTTCGATTTTTTCGTCAAGCGCTTCGCGTTGCGTGGTATAGAGGGCGCGGAGCACCTTGCCGAACTCGGCTTTCTGGGTGTCGGTTATCTCGGCGGGCAGTCCCGATAGGTTCTCCTCGATCAACGCGCCCACATCCGCCAGTTTGCGCCGGTCCTCCTCGCACTGGATTTCGTCCACCTGAGTCGCGGCAATCTCCTGCTGTCGCGCACGGATATTGCGCGCGAGTTGCCGGGTATCCTCCAGATCCCGCTGGTAGGTGCGGAGAAGCGCGGCCGTACCGGCGCCGATGCCCGCCGCGTCCACTTTTGCCTTGACGGTGGTAAAGTCACTGGTCAGGGTGCCAAGTTTCTCCTTCACCCGTGCGAGACGCGCACTCGCCTGCTCCACTTTGCGCAACAGCCCGTCGGGTCCGGTGCGCTCCAGCGTTAGTCTCGTGTTGGTCTCCGCCAGTTTACCCGCCAACTCGCGAATCGCGGCGGGGGCGTTGCTCGCTTCGAGCATGGCTTCCCGTGCGCGGGTAGCCGCTTCGAGGGCCTCGGACTGCCGCTTTGCCGTCAAGGCCTCGCGCAGCAGGGCGCCTTCCCGCTTCAGGTGCTCCGCGCGCCGGGTGGATGCGTCCAGCTTGAGCGCGAGAATACGCCCGCGAAGATCGTAGCTCTGAAGTTCGGCGTCATAGGCGTTGAGTTCCTGCTGGGCGGCTTCCTTGCGTGCGGCAGCCAGGGTTCGTCGCGCATCCACCAGTTCGGCGGGATCCGTTACGACCGGTGCGGCGTCCAGTTCGGCCTGGGCCTCGGCCAGGCGCTGGCGTGCGCCCGCCTGGAGCTCTGGAATTTGTCGGCGCCGCTCTGGCCGCTGGGCGGACTCTTGTTCCAGGGCGGCGCGCTCCGCCTGAGCGGCGGCCATGGCGGCATCGGCATCGGCAACGCGCTGCTCTATCTCCGCGGAAGTCGCCTCCTTCGGAATCTGTTGCGATGGGCTGTCGAGCGTCTCGACGAGAGCCTGTTGAAGAGACTTTGTGATGGATTCCGCACCGGCGGTCATATCCGTAAACTGCGTGCCGGTGGTGGTCGATTTGGACGCCTCTTGAATTTGATTCTGCGCCTGGCCATAAAGCTCGGCGATTCGGGCCTTGGTGGCCTCATCGAGCTCCGCTTTCTCCTGGGCCGCCTTGAAGCGGGCGTCGATTGAGGCGGCGTCGAGGGGGGGCGCCGAGGCCTGCTGGGCGAAGGCGATATTCGATCCAGCGAGGAGCAGGCATCCTAGCGCGCTGATGATGAGCATGGGGAGAATGCGGCTGAATTTCACAATACTGCCTCCGGAAGGTAAGGGCGCGGGGGCAACAGAACATTGCCTTGTCTGAAGGTTCAGTATATCGGCCCGGCGCTGGCCTTGGCAAACCAGGCTGAAGAATCAGACGGATCCGACTTATCGGACTGATCGGGCTTTGCTGATCGGTCTGATCGGTCGGATCCGTCTGACTGAGCGGCTGGCGTTAGTTCACCGGTGTCAATTTGATGGCGCGCAGATCGATGAGGTACTGGTTGATTGGCCCGCCCGCACGGAATACGATGCGCTGTTCACCCGCTTCGAGCGCCAGCGTACCGATAGTGGATTCCTGATAGCGATCCCACGTGCCCGTGCCCGAGACCTTACCGCCGAGTACGTTTGCGCCGGATTCCAGACGATAGAGGTTACCGGCGGTGGTGTTGTCGCAACAATACTCCAGCGTGACCTGATAATTTCCGGCGACGGGCACTTTCGCTTTCCATACGGCGTGGTCATTGATGCTGCCCCAGAATCCAAGATTCCGGTAGGTTTCCTCGTACTGCAGGGTGTCGCCATAGACTTCGGCGTTACTCGCCTGAAGTTCGATGATCCCTTCCGCGCCCGCTTCAACGACTGCGGGGGCGTTTCCGGGGAAGGACTTTGGCTTGCGATCTTCGCCGCGCACGTAGGCGATCAGGTCGGCGATATCCTGTGGCTGCAGACCCTCCTCCAGACCTGAGGGCATGATGGATTGATCGCCCGCCGTCATCGTCTCGATGTCATCGCGCAGGACGGACTGCTGCACGCCGCCTGCGTTGGCGAGGGTGATGCTGTTCGCATTTTCTCCCGCCAGTACACCGGTGAAGGTTTCGAAGTTCTTCGTTTCGATGGTATAGCTCGTATAGCGGCCCTCAACAACCCGATTGGGATCGAGGATGGAGGTAATCAGCGTCTCGAAGGAGCCGCTTCCCGCCGCGGCGAGATCGGGACCGACCACGAAGCCGAGATCGCCCATCTGGTGACACTTGGAGCAGCGTTCCTCGTAGATCAACTGGCCATGGGCGCGATCCCCCGTCATGTTGGCGGCGGGCATGAACTGTTCGATGACCGCCGCGCGATCGGAGTTCACCAGTCCCGCCATCAGGGTGTCCACCCGCGCCCGGACGGCGCTGTCCTGACTGGTGAGGAGCACCTGGCGGTGTCCGGCGTCGAGCTGGCGCGGTGAGATCACCTGGGCCTCCATCTGAGCGAGGATCGCTTCTACGCCCTCGGGCTGGGCCAGGAGCACATCGAGCACCTGGCCGCGAATCTCGTGGGTATAGGTAGACCAACCGGCAAGCAGAGCGCCTATTGCGCCATCACCACCGCTGCGGGCGAGGCAGTCGATGGCCGCGCGGGAGACGGCCAGGTCTTCGCGGGGATCGATGAGGGCTTGGGCCAGAGCCTGATCCGTCGCGAGTTCGGCGGGCTGGCGCGCCAGGAGGGACAGGGCCGATACCCGGAGGGATTCCGCCTGGGCGTGGTCGGGCGCGACGGTCCGGGCCGCTGTAAAGACGGGCGCCAGCAGCCCGTCCGCACCTGAGAGCGCTTCCAGCGCCGCTTCACCGCGCGCGGCGCTCAGCAGTGTAGTGGCCGCGGCGAAGTGCCTCTCGGTATAGGAACCCTCTGCCGAAAGCGCCATGACCTCGACCAATTCTGCGAGCATGTCACTGTGATTTCCGGCTTCAGACAGGCGCACGGACATGGCCAACACGTCGTTGCGATGGTCTTCGTCGAGATCGGGAGACTGGAGATAGGCCAAGAGAGAATCGAGCAGCATCGGGGTGTTGGTGGCATTGAGCGAACTGATGCAGGCGTGGGCCAACTGTCGGTCGGCCGTGTTCGCGGCCAGGAGCGTGCCGAGGCCCTGGGCGGCTTCTGGACTGTCCCAATTGCCGAGGGAATAGGCAAGCTGAAGCTGGACCTGCTTGTCAGTGTCGCTCTGATGGGCCAGGACCGCCGCACCGATCTCGGGCGACATACCGAGGAAGGGCTCGGAGAGCCGAATGGCGTGGCGCACCACGCCGGGTTGATCGCTCGCGAGGGCGTTCAGGAGCACTTTTTCATCCAGCGCCGCCAGGCCGTCGAGAACGTTGAGGGCGTGAACCCGGGCCACAGGATTCTTGCTGGTTGAGGCGAGGGCGGCGAGGGGTTCCACGGCGGCTTTATCGCTGGCTTCGATGAGAAGGCGATGGGCGGTATCCCGCACCCAGGGGTTGGGGTGGTCCAGCTTGGCGACCAGATCCTCCATTTTCTTTGTGTTCAGCGGCTGAATCGTCCGGGGCTCTTTGCCCACGGGATAGACACGGTAGATGCGGCCCATGTCGTTGCCCAACAGGAAATTGGTTCGGGCAATATCGACTTCGGAGATGTACTCCGGGTGTTCGATATGGGCGCGATACATATCGGCGATGTAGAGGGCGCCATCGGGTCCCGTACGCGTCATAACTGGACGGAACCAGTTGTCCGTGGAGGCGAGAAACTCTTTCTTCTCCTCGCCCAGGGGACGTTTTGCCGTGAAGCTTGCGCCTTCGGGGGCAAGTTCCATACGGAAGACAAGGTTGTGAACCGGTTCACCGACAAAAGCATTTCCATAGAAGTCATCGCCGAGCAGCGTGTCGCGGTAGATGTCGAGGCCGCATACCGAGGTGAAGGTGTTGGCGTTGAACTCTTCATTGAAGCGCGTGATGTAGCGGCTGATGGCGTAGTTCGCGCGATCCTCGATGAGGAGGTTGGTCGCGCGGGGGAAGGCATAGTGGTTGTTCCGCTTCGCGTACTCGTCCGCCAGCGTGTAGTGGTAGATGGGATAGGAGTTGTTGCAACCAAACCAGTTGCCCCAGTCGTCCCGTGCGCGGCTGAACTGGGTCTGGCCCGCCTGGCCGTCAATGTGTCCGCCGTCGGGACGAATGCGGAAGTCGCGGCCGCGGAGGTTGAGGGATTCTGCACTCTTTGTGGAGGTAATCACGCCGGAGCTGTCACCGTTGGCGCCGTAAATCCAGTTATCCAATCCCCAACGTAACCCGTTTACGCGGTGCTGCTGGTTGCCCTCGCCGAAGCCGGTGTAGAGGACTTCGCGGATGTCGGCTACGTCGTCGCCGTTCGTATCTTCGAGATAGAGGATGTCGGGCGCGCACGTCACCAGCAGGCCTTTGCGCCACGGAAACAGCCCCATGGCGAAGGCCATGCCGTCGTGGAAAATCGTGGAGCGGTCATACTTGCCGTCGCCGTCGTCGTCGCGCAGCAATTTGATCCGACTGCCCGGCTGACCCTGGCCGTCGAGGCCGAGGGGATAGTCGCGCATTTCCACCACGAAGAGGCTGCCATCCGCCGCCCACTCGAAGGCGACGGGATCGGCGATCAGCGGCTCGGCGGCCACGAGTTCGACCTTGAAGCCGGGCTTCACGCGAATGGAGGCGAGCGAGGCCTCCGGCGAGCGGGAAGTGGGTGCGACACCGCTCAGGAGCTCATTGAAGGAGCGTCGGTCGGCGAGATCGGGCAACTTGGCGGTGGTTTCGTTGACCACCCAGAGGTGGCGCGAGTGGAACCACGCCCCGTTGTTCTGGCCGTCGATGGCGATGGCAGGAAGGGTTGTACCTTCGGGGAGGATATTCTCGCCCCAGCCCTTATCGATGGATTCGAAGAGGTAGACGCCAGACACCTTACCATCGGCGAGCACGATATCGAGGTCACTGTCTTCGTCCAAGTCGACGAGTCTTGCGGCAGCCGGCCATACCCCGTTGAATGTTTCCGCGACTGCCTTGGGATAGCTGTAGCCAAGCCCCTTAAATCCAGAATCCCAGCGGCTTATACCAAAGTGTCCGTCCACCAGCTCTGGTTTTCCGTCTCCATCCAGATCACGAAAGCGGGCAACATCGTGTAGATCCGCGCTCAGCGCCTCGGTCAGATCGGGCATGGCGGACCAACCCTCGCGGGTGAAGGCGTACGCGAAGGATTCATCAAAGTCATTGGACACAGCCACTACAGCGCCACGTGGGTCCAGATCAGGTACAAAGCGCACGCCCGTGTCACGGACGCTCCCTTCATCATCCACGATCTTGAAGGGCAATTCCTGCTCAACCCAAGACTGGTTGTGGTTATTCCACACCCGCGTCTTTTGCGTGACCACATTGCCGATGACCACGTCCTGATAGCCGTCGTCGTTCAGGTCCAGCAGGCGCACGCCATTGTCCTCGCCCTGGGCATTGCGCAGGGGATTGCCGTCGAGGAGGTTGGCATCGAGGCGTTGCTGCACTTCACCGAAATTGAGGAACTTCACCTTGCTGCCATACTTCGTCACGGCATGGTTGATAAGTTCCACTACCTGGGTGTTCTCCATCCAGCCGTGGGGATGAAAGACCAGGGTGTAGACGCCCTTCTTAATCACGGCGGCATCCAGGGAGGCCTTCATGTCGTCGATAGAGCGCGGGTTGTTTTTGCCGTTGAGGTTCTGGGCTTCCCAATCACTCGGAACCGCGTTCGGGAACTCCCAGCAAATCCGATTGATCACGTAGGGATAGGGATAGTCTTCGATGGTGTTGACGAAAGACGGAAAGGGCAGGTACTTGCGAAACTTCTCGCCGCCGTCGGGATCGAGGACGAGCTCCCGAGGCAGTTCCGTGTCGTTGGGCGTGGTGATGTTGAACACGGAGGAGTCGATGGTGAGGAAGCTGCCGTCGGTCGCGACCTTGTCGAAGATGCCGTCGTAAAAGCGCGGGCTGGGGGTATTCTGGGAATCGCAGCAGGGCATGCGGAAGGCGACGGCCTTGTTGCCCGGAATCTGGTTGAGGAGTGTCGTGCAGTTGTGTACGTCCTCCCCGGCGACGGTGAAGCCCTTCTCGTTGAGCAGCGGGCAAGGGTGGCTCACGGTGTGAACATCGATGCTGCACCCTTCCTGGAGGAGCTGCTGGAGCATGGGATGGTTCGGATCGGGTTTGTTGGCGAAAATCGTCACCGGGGCGTGCCCATCGATCTGCTTTAAGCGGTCCAGGATGGGACGGAGGTAGGCCTCGTATTTCACCGGGTCGCTCATGTCGTCGATGGCCAGCACCACCACGGCCTCCACGCCCGGCTCGCCCACCCACATCGGGGTAGTGAGCTTCGGGAAGGTTCGGTGGACATAGTAGGGGTCGGATTCGTCCAGGTAGGCCAGTCGGTTACCGTCCGCCGCCGCAATCGAAGAAAGGAGGGTCACACAGCCGAAAAGGCAAACAAATCGCGAAAAGAATGGAAAATAGTCGGACACATGCATCTGAAAACGATTCCTCTTGGCGGGACTCACGGCCCGTGACGGACGACTGGGCGCGACGGCGGGGTCATTGGGCCCGGCAGACATCGCGGCGGCGAAGGGGCCAATCTATAGGAACCGTGGGGTCGGTATCAATTTTGGTTTGGGCGCCGATGGGGCGCTGGCCTCGTCCAGGTGTTTGCTTTGAAGAATGGGTCTTATAGGTCTTATGGGTCGGGACCTACGGGACCTATGGGGCCCTGAGGATGCCTATCTCCACAATTTCCGTTTCATAAGACCCATCGAACTATTAGACCCATTCTCGCGGCCCATCCTTCTCCTTTATTCTGCCGCCAGAATTCGTTAGAATCGCGGTCTATGTTGTCGCGGGGACCAATTGACCGCTGTCCAAGTAAACCGGAGAAAAAAGCATGTACTCAACCCATATTCCCCTTGCAGGCCGGGTGATTCGCCACGCACTGCTGGCGTCCGCTCTGACCCTTTCCGCGCCCCTGGCGCTGGCGGGCGCTCCCGATGGCTTTACGGAAATCTTTAGTGGCAAGGATCTCGCCGGCTGGTATGGCAACAATCCCCATATCACGCTGAAAGAGACGACCCCGGACGGCCAGTTTGCCTCCATCGCGGTGCAGCAGGACGAGTTCAAGGCGCATTGGAGCGCGCAGAACGGTGAACTGGTGAATGACGGCCACGGCCCCTACGCCACGACGCTGAAGAGCTACGGTGACGTGGAGTTCCACATCGACTACAAGACGGTGCCCCTCGCGGATAGCGGTATTTACCTCCGGGCGACGCCTCAGGTGCAGATCTGGGATTTCACGGAGCAGAAGAAATTTGAACTGGGTGCGGACAAGGGTTCCGGCGGCCTGTGGAACAACAGCCCTGGCGCGGCAGGCAAAGACCCGTTGGTGCTGGCCGACAAACCTTTTGGCGAGTGGAACAGCTTCAAGATCACCCAGCTCGGTGCACGCACAACGGTTTATTTGAACGACAAACTGGTAGTGGAAAATGCCACGATGGAGAATTACTGGGATCGCGCGAAGCCGCTGCCCGCGTCGGGTCCGATTCTTCTTCAGACCCACGGTGGGGAGATTCGCTGGAAAAATATATACGTTCGGGAGATTCCCGCGGAAGAGGCGAATGCGAAACTGCGCGGCGACGATGCAGCGGCGGGCTTCACGTCGATTTTTAACGGTAAAGACCTGACCGGCTGGGCGGGTGCGACGGATAACTACGAAGTGCGCGATGGTGCGATCGTCTGCAAGGAAGGCGCCGGCGGCAACCTCTTCACTGCGGAAGAGTACGGTGATTTTGTGGTGCGCGTGGAATTCAAGGTGCCTCCGGGCGGCAACAACGGCCTTGCGATTCGTTTTCCCGGTGAAGGCAATCCGGCCTACGACGGCATGACGGAACTGCAGGTGCTGGATGACACGGCCGAGATGTACAACGCACTGGATCAGCGCCAGTATCACGGTTCAGTCTACGGTATGGCCGCCGCGCACCGGGGCTATCTCCGCCCCGTGGGCGAGTGGAATTACCAGGAAGTTACGGTACAGGGATCGACCATCAAGGTGGAACTGAACGGCACGGTTACCCTGAACGCCGACGTGAGCACGATCACCGAGTTCATGGCCGATTCGGCCCACCCCGGCAAGGACCTGAAGAAAGGTCACTTTGGCTTCGCGGGCCACAAGGATCCGGTGATGTTCCGCAATATCGCGATCAAGAAGCTCGACTGATCGAAGTCTTCGACCGCTGAGACCCGCTGAACAATTTCAGGGACGGCAGCGACGACAGTGACAGCAGGTCAGAACAATTCGTTGTTCTCTGCTGTCACTGGAAGTCTATGCCGTCCCTGTTCATTTGCATAGTGACCAGTACGCTCGGCTTACGCCATCCCGAATAACGATTTCGCGAAAGCTTCCGAGAAGGGCTGTCCCGGCTCATAGCCCCGTTTCCACTCACCATTGACGACGAGATACGGCACGCCGAGCTTGCCGGTCGTCGCCTCGAGTTCCTCGCCATGAGCCAGGTTTTCACGGATATCCCGATTCTCATAGTGGATGCCGTTCGCATCCATGAACGCCTTGAGATGCTGGCAATCGCCGCACAGCTTCGCCGAATATACAATAATTTTGTCGTTAGTCATTGGGGGAGGCACTCCTCGAGGTTAAAATTTGCCCTATTATAGCCTCGAAAAAAGCAAGATTCACGTGCGGAAAAGTACTGCGTGTCCCCCGGCAAGGGCCGGGGGCATTCGCGGTTGAACAACGAACCTCATTCAGGCCAGTCGCCCGTCAAATCCCGTGATTCCAAATCTGGATCCATGGCGCCGATCCAGTCCTCGATGAGCGCGATGCCCTCGTCGTACGGCAGCGTGCGCCCCGTCCGGGGCATCATAATCACCGGGTCGGTGGCGCGCAGGCGATTCAGCAGAAAAGACCGGTCCGGCGCCCCCGGTTGAATGGCATGGATATACCCCCTGGACGCGGGTCCGGCTGCAGTTGGTTGTTTCTTCACGCCGTAGGCCACCGGTTCGTGCTGCTCCCACCTCAGGTCGAGGCCCGTGCTCGCGCCCTCGCCACCGGGATTGTGGCAATGGGCGCAATTCGCATCGAGATAGGCACGGGCCCGCGCGTCCAGACTGCCGGAAGACGGGTCGTTCCAAACGGGAATCCGGGGTACCTCCTGCACATTGACCGGCAGGCCCGAGAGCAAGCCCGTGGCGGCCCACGCCGTGAGTTGATGGTCTCCTCCCTCCTCCCCCCTCCGGTTAAGCTGGCGCGCCTTGAAGCCGATTGGGCCCATGGCTTGGTTATTCTGATGGCACTGCTTGCATTGGTTCATGTTCGGTATCTGATAGCGAATCTTCCGCGAGGTCCCATCGTCATGAATCCACGACAGTTCCTGGCGGGCACCCGCCACGACAAGCCGTGCATCGCTGATATCGTCATTCCAGAGATAGGGATAGCCCACCCAGCCCTCCGGTCGATGCATCAGGAGGCGCGTTTCCACGATTCGAGCGCCCTGGGTCGGATCGCGACGGTCCCGTGGAAAACTGAAGGTCTTTACGAGGACGCTGCCCACGGGGAGCACCAGCGGACCTTCGGGATCGTAAACCATCTGGGCGCCCGGAGGCAGATAGAAAAATCGATGTTTCCCGGCGTAGTCCGAAAAGAGGGGTGTGTTAATCGTATAGGGAATCAGCCCCCCATTGGGCACCTGCCGCGCCACATCTTGAAAGAGGTTGTACGCCGAAATAAGGCGCGCCGGAGGCGACGTCACGTCGATGGACATAGGAGACAAGACCTCAGCCCACACGAAGGACGCCCCCGCCACAAGGGCCAGGGGCGTCCAGAATTTCCTTAGCGCGTTAACCAGGTAATGCATCAATTCTCTTAACCACGAATGGACACGAATCTAATCGAATAAGAAGAACCAGAACACGCTTTCAACCCCATGCGGTGATGGATGTACCTAAGACCCAATTGAAGCCCTTCGCCTCCGGGCCATCCCTGACCTTCTTGGTGAAAAAACAAGTCGTGGCCATCCACCGAGCTGTAGGTCAATCTCACTTCCGTTCCACAAGCTTCACCGGCGGCAACGGCTTCACCTTGCCGTCGTGTGCACCCAGGTCGCGCTGTATCGCCGCCTGATTCAGCGTCAGAAAGGCTTCCGCCCCGCCAAGATTGGCAAAGGTCACCTCTCCGCCCCCAGTCTTGGTGTTGTCTTTGATCACAATACGACGCTCTTCCGCGATCTTGCCATCCACCAGCTTGGTGGGGTCGTAGGAGCCATCCCAGATGATATCCGGCAGCGGCACACCCGCATGTTTCGCCATGTGTTCACCCGACACCCCAAGGGGCGCGTAGCCGCCCTTGCCGAAGCGATTGGAGTGGACGTAGATCCCCTCGGAAAACGGATTGTACTCCGGATCCGTGATGGGCTGGCCGCCCGAGAGCCAACTGGTCAGAATCACATTGGCCGTCTGGTTGTTGTAGATATCGTTGTCGAAAATCTCGACATTGTAGTTCGCCATCACGATGACGCCCGTGCCCGTGGGGACCGTCCCGACGATATTGCCGGCCGGTGCGAAATTGACCGTATCGTTGTCGTAAATCTTGTTCCTGAATACCCGGCTGCGTTGCCCGTCTTTCATCGGCAGGCCGGGCATGTCAAAGACGAGAATGCCGCCCGTGTTGCGCGTGGCGATGTTGTCGAAAACGTCGGCGTCGTGGCAGTTCTCGATTTCAATGCCGGCCACGTTGTACTCCACAAGATTGCGGCGCACGATAACGTTCTTCGTCTGCCCCACGTAGATCCCCGCATCGGATGCGCCGCGCACGATGCAATCCTCGATGAGCGTATTCGTCGCACTCACGGGATAAAGGCCATAGGCGCCATTGGTCTCTTTCGGCCCCCCCGTCCACTCCGCGCGGATCCGCCGGATGATCAGGTTGTCTGCGCCGTTGGATTTGAAGGCGTTCCCCTTCGTATCTTCTATCGCAAAATCTTCCAGGGTCACGTTGTCGCTCGTGACGTATAAACCCTCGGCCCCGGCGTCCTGCGATTGGAACGTGAGCACGCTCTTGTCCATGCCCTCGCCCCGAATCGTGCAATCCGCCACGTCCAGCGAGAGGCTCTGGTCAAAGGTGTATTTCCCCGCTTTGAACAGAAATACGGTTCCCGGCGGGCTGAGAATAAAGGCCTCCTGCACCTGGGTCTGCACGTCCGGACCCGGCTCAAACGTCACCGTCTCGGCGACGGCGTTTAGCGTTCCGCTGCCGGCCAGGATCGCTGCCACCGCAACACTCAGCCACACCTGGTTTCTACACATCGTAATTCTCCTGGCTCGCGAGCCGTTTTAGCGTCGTTCCTATATACTCGGCAATCCCCAGGAATCTCGGGAAGAGCACTTCGAAATGCTGCCGGGTCATCCCTGCTATGCGCATTGCGGCAAACGCCGGGCGG
>JBHEKR010000057.1:0-8561 GCA_041859365.1 Candidatus Hydrogenedentales bacterium | reverse complement strand
TCGAATCCCACTTTTCGCTAATGATGTTGGCAATACCGGAAATTTCCCTTCGCCCAAGAAACAATAGATATTCACTTTTCCCATCATCTTTAACTGTTAGCTCCATGGCCGCCAGTGCCAAGCGTGACTTTTTATCTGCTTCAACTTCAGTACGCCCCTTATCGACAAGGGATTTTATAAGTGCATCCAAGATACGCTTGGTACGAAATGCTACATCCTCATGACCAAACGTATTTTTCTCTATTAATCCAGAGAAATGCTGTCGCACAAACCGCTTTTGACATTGGCTGGATACACGAGTACGGCGAGTACCGCCGAAAAGAGCATCTTTCGGCGCACCGGTATCGTCACGGTTCAGATTCGACGGGGCAAAATTCTGAAGAGCATGAACCTCAATAATTGTTTTCATTTACTGATCTCCTTCTCAATTTGATAATCTCTGGCTGTTTCGTGGCTCAGAGTTCTGTAAAAATCTCTGGCCCAAGCATTCTGTGTGCGCTTCTGGTCGTCATTCCAGTATAGGAGTGCCTTCAGGAGCGCATCGAAATCGAGGGCATAGTCCTTGAGAAGAGCAGTCATCTGACGCAGGCGGTATGGCAACTGGTCACGGTCGGCATCGAGCAAGTTGATGAAGCGGCGCTCGGTATTCGTGGAACCACTTTCCGCCTGATAGGCCGCACATGCCTTCCCGATGGATAAGGGTGTTCCATTTCGACCTTCCCGCCAGTGCGCTGCCCAGAGGCTTGCTACCAGATAGAGCATTTCTCGCCGCCATGGGTTGTCCTCACGCTTCAAAAAGGGTTCAACATAGGGATAGGCAGGCACAAACGTTCCGGGATCAAAAGCAAGGCTACGCCGCAGCACTGCTCTCACCTTGGTATCCTTCTCGTTCAGCCCTTCCAGCCATTCGATGAATCCGCTCATGTACCCTCCTTCTGCGGTTCAAGTTTAAAAATTTCGTCATTCAGCTCCTTCCGTTTGCGTAGCACCAGCCCTTCAGCTTTCACGAGGGCACGGATAGCCCAGGCATCGCCCATAGAGACTGAAGCGCGATGTTGATCCCACACTGTCGCTAATGTGTCTCGGATAGATGTCAGCCACTGGCAGCGGATATCCTCAGAATCACGGTCGAGAGTATATTCGCGCAGGATTTCGTGAAAATGTGATTCCAAGACAGACCAGTACCAGGAGTTCACTGGCATTTGTTCCACGAACCCACTGATGTCCTTTCCTGCAGGCTCTCGCTCCCCACGGCATAATAGGTTTCGCGCGAATGAACGACAGGCCATCCAGAGGGCTCTTTGGGTTTCTTCTGCATCGGCAAGAAGTTGCCTAATCTCCATCCTGATAAAGCGGTCGCTCGCCAATGCTTCGGGTAGGATGAAGCGCTCCATGCGCCAGTACTCGATCTTCGCCTTATTATTGGCCTGACCGAGCACCATCACCGATCTTGGGAATCGATCACGGTTCAACCGGGTCAATGCCATTGCATGCTCGATTACTTTGGGTGCCAGATGTGATTCATCAGGCAGCAGGGAGTCGAAGTCTCGCCACAGACCTCGTTCGCGAAATTGAATTGGCAGCTTTCCCTTCTTGTCATCAATTCTATAACCGAGCATAGGGTCGATCAGATCCACGGATGAATTCCCAACTCCAGAAGCGAAAGCCAATTTCCCAATCCCGCTCGAGTTACTCTCCTCCAAGCGGATGGAACGAATTCTCCATGTGTACCAGTCGGCAAGACCACTTGCCGCACGTTCCATACCCTCTTTCAGACTCTCCACTAATTCTGGATCTCTCTCCCAGAGAGGAAGATCGGCAGCAGTGACTTCGCGATTCTGTGGAATAAGGGAAAGCAAAAGAGTGTCTTGAAGATCTCGCCCAAGAGGCAGAACCATCGCAGCCGTTGCCGAGGGAGCCGTGCCGGTGTGGGATAGTTCGCTTTTTCCACAGCTCACGGAAAAGGTCTGTGTAGCGAGTATCCAACGACTTGTTGCACCCTCCGAAATGGTACCTGCCGCTTCGACATCTACATGATCGAAGAGCACCTTGGCATTGTCTGCATTGTGCTCGGCAGCAAGAACTGTCCAGGCCCTCCAAGTCTTAGGCTCAAATGTTGGAATCTGCCCAAACGGATACTTATCATCAAATAACCAGAACCTATCCCGCCACTTTTTCAGGTAGGACGTGACTTTTTCACTTTGTATTCCTTCCTTGAACAAGGCCTTAGCTTGGTCAATGTCGGTCGGCCCTTCCAAGGCGCGGTACAGGACCGCGAGTAGAAAGCGGTGAAGAGCCGCCACCACCAGCGGCGATGGATCCTCGATGGCCACGATCTCTTTGGACCGCAGCAGGGCGTCGCGGATACCCAGTTCGTCGCGACTTCCGTCCGAAAATCGTACCGGAATCCATTTCTCGTCGATCAGGTTGAATCGACTCATTCAGCCTCCTTCGTTTCGTACACCAATCCCAGGTTGTCATCTAGTCGCACGGTTGTATCCTCTGTCCAACATCCATCTGCAATCAGTATCAGTGGAAAGCAGTTGCGCAGGAGCGGTGATTTCTTCCAACCTTCCGGCACCCCCATCTTCTGTAGCTTCTTGACCAACTTCGTGCGCGTAAGACTTATAGCCCTCAGGAACCATGCCTTGGACTGCATGAAATCGGGTGTTACTTCCGCGCTGAACCCATCCTCATGCCATAACGGGATAGCTACAACTGAATCTTCACCGAGCCGGGTCTGAGCCATAAGGGTCCGATGTACCTCGGGCTCATCTTCGTCATACAGAACGAACCTCGCTGGATCATTCCAGGATGTGTCCTTGGGCAAACCTATGATCGCCTGGTTCGCCTGACCCGTATGGGCAATGACTTTTCCATCACCATCCATCAAGGCTCTGTTCAGACGTTCTCGCTGGGATTCGGACACATCTATCTGCTCCTCGTATACCGCTTGTACCAAGGTGTCGATTTCGTCGGGCAGCGTCAGGTTTTTTCGCTGTCCCTCACGAAGCAGGCTCCATGTGCGTAACAGAATGTCCTCGCGGTACACCTTACCCCACCAGAGGGGTTTTCCAAATGAGGGCGGCTCGTCGCCAGCCAGTCCCGCTACGAGAAGAGTCGGTTCGGAAATAGGTCTGAATGCTCGCGCGTGTCGCCACAGGCGACCTGCACGCTGGAGTATGAGATCAATGGGTGCAAGGTCAGTTGCGATGAGATCGAAGTCCAGGTCCAAACTTTGTTCCGCCACTTGAGTAGCGATGAGTATTTTTCGACCAGTCCGATTTCCACCGATACCGAATGTTTCTAAGGCCTGATCCTCCCTCTGCTGGCGCCGGTCGGCTGGGAAGCGCGCGTGGAAGAGAAATACTTCCGTGCCATCGGACAGACGCTTGCCGACATGCTGGCCTTCACGCTCCAGAGGTTCGCCCTCAGGAAAGAGTTGGTACAAGTCTTGGGCACGTTGCACCGTATTGACCAGCGCCAGCCCCATGCCGCCGTAGGCAAGATGCTCTTCCAGAGCAGAGCGCATACTAGGCAGATCCGGTGGGATCGCCTGCAACCGCAACGTCAGGCGGCGCGTGGGGTCGGCTTCGAAATGCTTTTGGCGTGTCTCTTTACCAAGGCAGAAGACGGAAAGACGAGGATATGGCTTCTCCGGTTCTGGCAAGTTAGAACCAACTACATCCGCCAGTTTGCGGCGAATAGATGGTGACAAGGTCGCAGAGAGAAGCACCACCGATGAGCCCAGCGCCAGGAGCCAGCGCAACAGATGAACCAGGAGCGTGCCCGTGTAAGCGTCGTAGGCATGAATCTCATCAAAGACCACTACCCGATTTGCAAGGCCCCACAGGCGCACGAAGTTATGCCGCACTGGCAAAATCGGCAGAAGAGCCTGATCAACGGTACCCACACCGTATTCCGAGAGAAGCGCACGCTTCTTATTTGTGAACCACTCACCCGCGCGGACTTCACCGCCAGCTTCGGGGTCGAATATGCCCGACACTTTCAGATTCTGAAAGGTGTCGTTCAGCAACGCTCCGCCATGTAACAGTTGCAAGTCGAGCCGTCGATTCGTGCCTTGATCACGTAGAAATTTGAGTGTTCGCTTGAACATGGCATTGCCGGTTGCCTTGGTCGGCAATGCCACGTAGAGACCGCGGTGTCCGAAACGTCGCTGCAATTCCAGATGCGCGAAGAAGGCCGCCTCGGTTTTACCCTCACCCATAGGAGCTTCCACCAGCAGGATGGTGGGGCCTTGTAAATCAGCCAGCGCATCGGCGACCGCCTGTTGCAATGGGCGAGGAGGAAAACGAAACACCTGCTCGAAGGATTTCGACTCCGTGGACAACGGAGTTCGGGGTTCCCAGCCGATTGTATTCATCGCCTTGTCGGCACAGGCTTTGCGTTTTTGAAACCACTCCGTCAGATCTCCACAATCCTCGGCAATCCCGAAGGGAAACCAGTCTTCGTTGGAACCGATCCAATCGGCAAAGCTTGTGAGTCCTGACAACAACATAAAGTCGGGGCCACTAAGCGACTGTTTAGTTGGTGGAGTAGATGGTCTGAGGGTATCCAATAAAGCCTGGAAGAGAGCGCAGCGCGCTTGTATCCAATCGGTTCGGATCACTTCGAGCCGATCGCCCCTACCAACATATACCTCCAATTCAGCTTTTTCCTTTGCGTTCTCGGAAGCGCGACTCCCGTGATGACACCCCACCGCATCAGCCACCAGATCTGCCAATTCGGTCGGCCAGCCATTTTTCTGTAATATCTCAGCCAGGGCGATCTGGCTCACAAAGGCGTGATGGATATCGGTATTTGGGCTGCGGGGTAACTGCAACCCCGTTGATGCGAGAAGCTTCGGCCATTTTGACTGAAACCCTGGACAGGCCTTTCCTAAATCATGGCAGGCCACCAGGACCAAGATCCACGGCTTGGCATCTTGCCATTCTAGGCCCAGTATCGCCGCCATCCTTTTACGAGTAGATTCCGGCTCCCGAGATAAAATGGCGCTTGCGCTAGCAGCCACGTCAAGCATATGAAGAATGAGAGGATGCCAGCTTTCCTCATCATTTTTGGATGTTTTTGCCCAGAGATTTATCAATGACTTATCCATATTTCTGTCGCAATATCACCTTCTTCACTATCGTCGAGCTAGAAATTTAATGGACCGGCTTTATCCAGACTTCATTTCCCCGCCGTACTAACCCACGTTCTTAATTCCTCCCAGCTTTTCCAAACGGTTCGCAAAATGCCCAATCGGCTCATAGCCCAACGGCGGCTCGCACCACCAGCGGTAAACAACACTGTTCATGCCCCGCTTGATCGTTAATTCATATTCGGTACCATCGCAGACCAGAATCTCCTCAGGAATCGCCGGAACTGGCGATTGGGCAAGCTGCCGCACAAGAGAATCGATGCGGCCCCAATCCACTGAACGGACCCAGAATTTATCTTCTTCGCCGAGCCGATGTTGCCTACACCTCAGATCGCAAACTGGTTTGTCCCCTTTCCACGTCATTACTACACTGATGTTAAATCCGCAACAGATATGGTGGCTATGCGTCGTGCTGGACAGCCGTACGATCTCGTTGTCTCGGCATTCGAGGCTTACTATTGGCTCGCCATCTGTTGAAAACTCCATACCCACCGACGACATGAATCGTAGACCTTTTATTGTCATCCAAAACGACACAACCTTGCCTGACGCACTTTCAATACGAGTGCAGCCCCATATCGCGAGATGGAAATCTTCTCGGTAAACGCATCTAATAACGAGCCATCTTGAATACAGAAGCTAGCTATGCCATCAGACCAAAGTATTAGGCCTTCGACAAATTTCTCGCCTCAGGAATTAGAACTCAACAGCCCTACTCCAAACTCCATCCATATGCCTGCTTCAAGGTAAGAAAGGTCACAGATGCAAAACCTTGCATCGCTTTTTCCATAACCAGCGATCGTCAATATCCCAAGAGGAAAGTAACACACACCTGTCTCAGAACATGAGACTGTAGCGAATATTGATTTTTTATAGTTTCAATCGGGAAATCGGCATAATCGGTTCCGTGGTTATAAATACTTATCCGCAGCTTGTTTCAATCGGTTACCTACCTCCTTACATAATGTTTCGGGGGCCATCACTTCCACTTCCGACCCATATTTCAGGATATCCATGATCAATTCCCGAGGATCACTATAAGGAATCCGCAGTTCATAGCCCCCGCCCTCCAGCCATACCCCCTGCTGATCAGGATGCCAGCACTCATCCGCAACCCAGCGTGCAGCCATAGGCGAGAACCGCAGCACGGCGGTATCGCATGGCGTTCCGGAGAAGATGCCGTAGGAAGTGGCATAGTGTTCATCAAGCCGCTGATCCTCAAGGTTATGCGCGGGCCGATCGACCAAGGCACATTGACGAATACGATCGACGGCGAAGCTGCGCAAGCCGTTTTTCTCGTGGCACCAGGCATCGAGGTACCAATTGCCACGATAGTGGATCAAACGTTGCGGTGAAACTTCCCGCTCGGTCACCTCATCCCTTTCCCTCCCATGATAGGTAACCTGCAGGCGCCGTCGTTTGAGAAGAGCATCCGTCACTCGGGTGAAGTATTCACTCGGTGGCCGCGTGGCCACGGGCGGGATGCGTACCCGACGCAGGAGATCACCTCCACCCAAGTGTTCGGTCCCCAGGAGATTCTCTATCCTGCCGCGCAGCGGCGCGAGGTGGTTTTCCAGCAACCCCGGTTGGAGATCGGTGAGTAGGCGGTGGATCGCTAGCAGAGCCGAGAGCTCGGAGGCGTTGAACCACAGGCCGGGCAACTCATACTGTTGTACTACTTGGCGATGATCGTAGAAGTGGCCGCCGCGCTCCCGATCGCAGACCAAGGGAGCCCCGAGACGGTCGCGCAAATCCTCGATAGTGCGATAGAGCGTCGCGCGCGAACACTCCATCTTCTCCATCAGCACTGTGGTAGGCACCGGACGCCGGGCCTGGCGCAAGAACCGGTGCAATGCGTAGATTCGATCGAAGCGGTCCATGCAGCCCTCCCACGCGATTGGCACTGGAGTACCTTGCCATGGCCATACGAGGTGCGCAAACCCGTTACTCGGCGCCCCCTCCTTATATACGAGTCGAGGGAGTGAAAGTCGTCAGATTTTGGAAAGCTCCGAGCAATGAACCGGGCGCCCGTACGCGCGGGGATGATGAATCCTCCCCTGAATCAGTTACCTGGCCCTGTACGACGGCCCTCCACCTCACTCGCCACCAGATCCAGCAGTTGCTGTGCCCCGAATGACGGCAGCGGCTTGCCGTTGACGAAGAAGGTCGGGGTCTGGGTGACGCCGGCGGACTGGGCGTCCGCGAGATCCCCGTTCAGAACGGCATCGATCGCCGGAATCGCCGCGTCGGCGCGGGCGCGCGCGAGGTCGAGGCCGGCCGCGCCGGCGATGTCCCATGCCAGGGTCAGGTCGGGCGCGCCGTGAGCCGCCCATTCCGGCTGCCGCGCCAGCAGCGCCTCCAGCACCGGCTCGAACAATGCCTGCAGGCGCGCCGCCTCGAGGATCCGCACCGCCTCGTCCGAACCCTGGTGGAAAGGGGTGTAGCGCATGACCAGGCGCACGTCCCCCGGAAACATCGCGAGGATCTGCTTCACGACCGGATAAAAGGTCCGGCATGCCTCGCAGGAGGGATCGAAGAATTCGACGATGGTGACCGGCGCCTCCACGGGGCCGATCACCGGCGAATACGGTCGCACGAGTTCGCCCGCGTCGGGCGCGGCCGCCTGTCCGGCCCGGTTGTGGCGGTCATACGCCATGACGGCAGCGATCACGGCCGCGAGGATGGCGACGATGACGACGGGACGCGTGAACATGGGAGTCCTCCGGTATGCGGAAACGGGCGGCATGTCCGCGAGGGGCAGTATATCGGAAACGACGCCGGGTCCGCCCGCGGACGGGCGTATTTTCTGGCCTCCGCCGCCTTGGTGTACAATTGCCGGTTCCACCGCCAGTCAAGCACAGGGGACGGATCTTGGAACAATATCATGGCACCACCATCCTCTCGGTGCGCCGCGACGGCCGCGTGGTGATCGGCGGCGACGGCCAGGTCTCGCTCGGCGCCACCATCATGAAGGGCAACGCGCGCAAGGTGCGCAGCCTGTACAACGGCCGCGTGCTGGCCGGGTTCGCGGGGGGGACGGCGGACGCCTTCACCCTGTTCGAGCGCTTCGAGGCCAAACTGGAGAAACATTCGGGCAACCTCGCCCGCGCCGCGGTGGAGCTGGCCAAGGACTGGCGCACCGACCGCATGCTGCGCCGGCTGGAGGCCCTGCTGGCGGTGGCGGACGCCAGGGACTCGCTGATCATCTCCGGCAACGGCGACGTCATCGAGCCGGAGCACAGCCTGATGGCGATCGGATCGGGCGGCTTTTATGCCCTGGCCGCCGCGCGCGCGCTGCTGGAAAACTCCGCGCTGGACGCCCGCGCCATCGTGGAAAAATCGCTCGCCATCGCCGCCGGGATCTGTGTGTACACCAACACCAACGTCACCATTGAAGAAC
>JBHEKR010000231.1:0-11734 GCA_041859365.1 Candidatus Hydrogenedentales bacterium | reverse complement strand
AATCAGAAAGTGCCTCTGGCAGAGAGATGGCCGCACCCGAAATCGATGGCCGCGCCTACCCGAAACAGGTGGCCGCGCCCAAACGTTTTAGATGGCCGCGATCAGCCGAAATCACAAAGTGGCCGCGCCCGAAATATGCAGTAAAAGGACATCAATCATGCGTTTCGCCATAATCGCTCAGATCCATGCCGACGAAGCCGCTCTGCTCCAAGCACTCGAATCTATCGAAGTCGAGGGTGTGGACCAGGTCGTTTGTCTGGGCAACATTGTGGGGTATGGCGATCAGCCGAACGAATGCATCGAAATTCTTCGGGACCGGGGCATTCTGGCAATGCGTGGTTCCCACGATTCCGTGGCCTGTGGCTTGACCGACCCCTGGGGGTTTTCGGTTGAGGCGCTGGGAAAAGTGTTTTGGACGCGGGTAGTCCTAACGGATGAAAACGCGGCGTGGCTGAGAGGGCTTCCCACCGGCGTTCATTTCGATACATTCGAGGCGTTTCCGGGCAGCCCAAGGGGCCTGCTTGAGCCAATTGGTTTCGTGGATTTGCTGCGGGAGTACGGGGCCTTCCCAGAAGGGCCGAGCGGCGGAATTTGTTGCGTGGGCCATTCCGGCGCACCAACTGTGATCGCGGAGTCCGGTACGATCCAGTTTATGCCGGGTGGGCTTATTTCACTGGATTTGAATACCCAGTATTTCATCCTGCCCGGCGGGGTGGGTCGGATTGGAAGTAATAATAGGGGCGGTCTTTCAGGTGCTTATGGTGTTCTGGATACCGGGAAGTGGAGTTACCAGGCGTTATTTCCTGGCGAGTCAGGAGGTTCTAGGGTACGGGTTTGAGGCTAAATTATCATTGAAATCTCGGAGTTGCACTCCGAGATTTCAATGACAATTAATAAATATTGACAGGATTTGTTTTGTTGTGACAAGTGAAATGTTATTATCTTTAAGTGGTTTTTAATCAATGCTTTATGGAGTATTATCGCTTGTAATTTCTTTTATTTATCATTGAAATATCGGAGTCAAGTGTTGGATTTTCAATGATCTTATGTTATCATGAGGCATGATAACGAGAACGCACGATAGCGAGCAGCTACAGGAGCTGATCGACCAATTCCCGGTCACGGCCATTCTTGGGCCGCGTCAGTCGGGGAAGACCACACTGGCGCGTGAGTTCGGCGCCGCGCATGCTTTTGACCTGGAGAACCCCCGGGATGCCACGCTTCTCAGCAAGCCTCAACTGACCCTGGAGGCGCTTTCGGGGCTCATCGCCATCGATGAGATCCAGCGCGTGCCCGAGCTTTTTCCCCTGCTGCGGTACCTGGTGGATACCCGACCGGATCAGCGCTATTTGATACTGGGCAGTGCCTCGCGCGACCTACTCCAGCAATCTTCCGAGACGCTCGCCGGACGCATCGCCTATCACGAACTGAGCGGGTTTCGCCTGGAGGATGTGGGGGCGGCCCAGTGGCGCACCTTGTGGTGGCGGGGTGGATTGCCGCGTTCTTTTGGCGCGGCCAGCGACGCTGCGAGTCATCGCTGGCGCGAGCACTACATCACGACCTTTCTGGAGCGCGATATTCCGCAGCTTGGCATCGACATACCCGCCGCGACCTTGCGCCGCTTCTGGACGATGCTCTGTCATTACCATGGACAGCAGCTCAACTACGCCGAGTTCTCCCGTTCCTTCGGCGTGACGGACAAGACGGTCCGGAATTATCTGGATATTCTCGAGGGCACCTTTATGGTGCGCCTGCTTCAGCCGTGGCATGTGAATATCGGCAAGCGGCTCGTGAAGCGGCCCAAGGTATATCTTCGCGACACGGGCCTGCTGCATGCCTTGCTCTCCATCCGCGACAATCGTGATCTCGCGTCGCACAACAAGCTTGGCGCCTCCTGGGAGGGCTTCGCGCTGGAGGTGGCTGCGCGGGCCATTGGCAAGCGGAATGAGGAGCTGAACTTTTGGGCGACCCATTCCGGGGCCGAGGTGGACTTGTTCTGGCAGGAGCACGGGAAGAACTGGGCCATTGAGGTGAAATACGCCGACGCGCCTCGCATGACGAAATCGATGACCAGCGCCCTGGCTGATCTGGAGCTGGAGCATTTGTGGGTGGTGTATCCGGGGGACAAGACCTATTCGCTGGCGAAGAATATTACTGTGTTGCCGATTACGAGGGTTGGGGGGGCGTGGGTTTATCCGTGACCGTGGGGACTGCCTCCCGCCGCAAAGGGACCTTGGCCGCGTAAGCGGTTCGAGGATCGTAAAGCGGCGGGTGGCTGTACCCCTGAAGAAAAGGCATCGAGGCGGACGGTTCATTGGGGGGACAGCCTCCATCTGCGGCGACGACGCGACTCCAAATTCCCCGACGGGTGGCAGGCGGATGCTGTCCCCTTACTCCGCTTCCGGCACCGGCACCGGCATAAGTTCACGGCGCGCGCGGTAGCCGTGCATCTGGCCGATGGCGAGGATGGCCAGGCCCACCCAGACGAAGATGAAGCCGATGAGTTTGTGGGTGTTCATGGGCTCGCCGAAGACAAAGAGCCCGATGGAGAACTGCAAGGTCGGGGTGATGTATTGGAGGAAGCCCATGGTGTTGAGGGGGAGGCGCTGGGCGCCTTCGGCGAAGAGGATGAGGGGGATGCAGGTGACGAGGCCCGCGAGGAGGAGGAGCACCTGGACATGAGTCGGCCCATTGAAGAGTCCGAGCTTGTCCTGCATCCCGAGCATGGCGAGGTAGGTCGCCGCAATGGGCGCCGCGATGAGGGTCTCGATGAATAGGCTGGAGATGGAGTCGAGGGGGATGTGCTTCTTCATCATGCCGTAGAGCCCGAAAGAGGCCGGCAGAATCAGGGAGATCCAGGAGACTGAACCGAGCATGGCGATCTGGTAGATGACACCAGCGGTGGCCAGCGAGATACAGATCTTCTGGTAGGGGTTGAGCTGCTCCTTGAAGACCAGGAGGCCGAGGAGGATGAGTATAATGGGATTGATGAAATAGCCCAGGCTGGCCTCGATGGTGCGGTGGGTGGCGACGGCGTGAATATAGACGATCCAGTTGGTGGTGATGAGGCCGGAGGTGATGGCGAGCAGCCCGACCAGACGCGGCGAGCGAAGGGCCTGGAGGGCGGTGGCGTGGCGTCCTTTCCACCAGAGCAGGACGACGAGGGCGAAAACGGACCAGACGATACGGTGGGAGAGCACCTCCCAACTTCCGACGGAAGTGAGATAATAGAAATAGAGTGGAAAGATGCCCCAGAGGATGTAGGCGGAGGCGCCCATGAGTATGGCGGGGCATTTTACTGGGGTCGACATGAACGGGGCTTACCTGGGCTTTGGGCGGTTTCGGGACTCAACAATGGGGGCGTGGCCGGAAGAGGGCAACCTCCTGCAAAGCACCCCGCCATGCATATTTTGAGGTGTCTGCCTCGGGCCCGCCGCTACCCGTAATTATACCCGCAAAGACCCATACAACGGCGGAAAGGTTGCATCACGGGATGGCATAAAGTACCCTTTTGCTGCGGTGGGCCGCGTCTCGCCGTTCCAGTTCCATAGAATTTTCCATTATTTGCCGCAGAGAGCCGGTACCAGCCCCAGGAGACCCCCAAATCCATGACGCCGATGATTTTCGTGACCCTTGTAGTGGGTCTTACCATCCTCACGGTGGGTGCGGAGTTCCTCGTACGCGGGGCATCCCGGCTCGCGGCCCTGGCGGGGGTATCGTCGCTGGTCATCGGGTTGACGGTGGTGGCTTACGGCACCAGCGCGCCGGAGCTGGCGGTCAGTATGAAAAGCGCCCTGGCTGGGCAGAGCGATATTGCGCTGGGCAACGTCATCGGCAGCAACGTATTCAATGTCCTGTTTATTCTTGGGATATGCGCCATGATCTTT
Source organism: Candidatus Hydrogenedentales bacterium (assembly GCA_041859365.1). GTDB lineage: Bacteria > Hydrogenedentota > Hydrogenedentia > Hydrogenedentales > JAEUWI01 > JAEUWI01. The sequence goes on along the minus strand of JBHEKR010000231.1, from coordinate 7,847 downwards.
CCACTCCGTGTGGACAGCCAGTTGGTGCGTATGGATGTTCCGATCATGATTGGCGTGTCCATCCTCGGTTTCGTGCTCTGCCTGGATGGAAGCATCGGGCGGCTGGACGGACTGATTCTAGCCTCGGGCGCCATCGCCTACACAACCTTCACCGTGATCAAGAGTCGGCGGGAAACCAAGGCGATCAAGGCGGAATTCGATCAGGAATATGCGGTCATCGAAGATAGAAGCATGAAGACAATTGGGTGGAATTTCTTCCTGCTGCTGATAGGCATGGTACTGCTGGTGAGCGGCGCGCGGATGTTCGTAAACTCCGCCATCACCATCGCCGAGGCCATGGGCGTGAGCCAGTTGGTCATCGGACTTACTATTGTGGCGGCGGGCACCTCTCTTCCCGAAGTGGCCACGTCGGTGGTCGCCACCATCCGCGGCGAACGGGACATCGCCATCGGCAATGTGGTCGGCAGCAATATTTTCAATATTCTATCGGTGCTGGGCTTTACGGCCATCGTGTCGCCGATCAACGTTCAGGCTTCAGCGATTCAGCTCGACCTGCCGGTCATGATGGGCGTTGCCATCATCTGCCTGCCCATCTTTTTCACCGGGCTGCTGATCCTCCGGTGGGAAGGTGCGGTCTTTTTCGGTCTCTACATCCTTTACACCGTCTACCTTATCCTGAACTCGAGCGGCTCGTCCTCGCTGCCCACTTATTCGAAAGTGGTGGGATTTGGCGTGCTGCCAGTGGTGGCCCTGCTGATCCTGGGCACGGCGATTTACGAGTTCCGGCACAAGCCCCAGAAAGCGGCATAAGGTGCTATTTAATTGAGGCGCAAAAAGGCGCGGGGAAAAATCCCCGCGCCTTCGCTCTTCAAAACCGAATTGCTACAGCTTCAATACGTATTTGCCCAACATCGTGTAGAGGTTGATGAGGGCCTTGTCCATCATTTGTTCGCCCGCGCCGACGGGCACCCAGCTCACGGTGGCGTCCGCGCCGTAGCCGCCGACTGACGCGCCCTCGATGGTGGGGAAGTACATGTGGTGGCCGTTGCAATAGCCCACGAAGATCGTCTTCAGGCCCCACGCGCGCTCTTTCAGGCGATTGGAATGATCGCAGAAGAACTCACCGGAACCGCCGACGAGGGCGAGCTCCTGGTTGATGAGGATGGTCGTCAGGTGGGGCGTGATGCGGTCGCCTTTCATCGAATCGACGGCGGAGGCGGCGAGTTCGGGAAAGAAGGCCGTGGAGAGAAGGCCCAGGGTCATGGGATTGTCCAGGGGAATGCGGGTCTTGAAATCGAAGTCTTCATCCATGCCCTGAATGCGGGGATTCTCAGGTACTTTGGTTTCAATGGCTTTAGCGATCTCGATCACTTCCGCGCCGATGGCCTTGCCGAAGGATTCGATGTCCTTCGTGGTGTCCGTCGGCTTGCACGACATGTCGCCCGCCGCGCCCTGGAGGAAGCCCGCGTTCGTGCCCAGGCCCTCTTCCACCGTGTACATCATCTGGCCCGGCCACTCGGCGGAGAAGCGAAGATCTTCGCCCGGCAGCATGGTGGGGTGGGCCGCGAAGTTGATCATCAACGCGATGGGCTTGCCTGTGAGGTCGTCAAAGCGGAGTACGCTCAATTCCGGGTCGGTGGGCTTCGGCTCGAATTTCTTGTGTCGGTTCCGGTTGCGATCCACGATGGCCGAGCCCCAGCCGATGCGCGCATCCTGGGTGGAGGCCGCCGCCTCGTTGATTACGGCGATGAGTTTTTCTTCCAGCGTCTTCACATAGGCCACGGCATCGTCGAACTTGCCCTTGCCCATCCCTTCCTTGTCCTGCATCTCCAGCACCGGACCGTGGTGGGTGTGGGAGCCCGACAGCATGACGAAGGTCACGCCCGAGGTTGCCTTCACGGCGGCGCGGATACGATCCATCATGGCGGCATCGGGCGAGCGGCCCAGATCCAGCCCCACGAGGGCCAGTTTCTGGTCCCCGGCTTCCACGACCACGGCCTTGGCAAATAGTGGGTCGCGTACGCCCTGGGAGAGGGCGTCGTGACGCGCGCCATAGCCCCACATGGGCATCGGGGCCGTCGGCGTGATGTCGGCCTTGGCAAAGCCCGCTTTGAAGGTCTCGGCGGTGCCGGGCAGGGACAACAGGGACGTCAGGGACAGCAGGAGGATGAGGTGGCGAATGGCGGGCATGGTTGTGTCCTTAGGGTTGGGTTGATCGGTTAGACGCAACAATCGGACAGTAGGATTCAGGGAAAGGGGACCGGCCCCCGTCTTACGGGGCGTGGAGCGCCTGCACGGCGGGGTTTCTGTTGCTGCGGGAGGCAGTCCCCACGGAGCGTTATCCCCTGGGTCGTTTGAAAATCACCAAAACGTCCTTCGTTCGCCCATATGCCTGACTTGTATCGAGCGAAGTCGCCAGTTCCCAGCCCTGCATGCCAAGTTGGTTCATCAACGTATCGAGTTCAACTTCATCAAGGTTTCCGCCCATGAAGAAACCCGTCGCACCGAGTTTGATGGTTTTGTATTCCCAGTTCATTTTTCAATCCCCTTCTTGCGCCGCAGTTGTTCAAAGACTATCCATGCGGGTACGCCCTGCCCATCGTCGAACTTCCGGTCGCCCAGTTCGAGGATTTGAATGAGCGCCTTTGTTTCTCGTTCGTCGATTTTCGAGTCCATTGGTAGCCGCGATCCCAACTCCCTATCATGTTTACCAACCAAACAAACGAGCTCGCAATAGTTCCGCCATATTTCGCCGTCCATCCGCAATCAAGAGGACCATAACCTTCTTCGGCTCTACATGGTAGACGATTCGATAGGGTTTGAAGAAAAGCTCGCGGTAATCACGGATCCCCTGCTCCACCAACTCCTTCGGATATACATCGCGTTCAGGAAATTCATTCAGACTCGCGATCGCTTCACGGATTTGATCCTCTACATACTCGGCGTTGTCAAAGGAGTCGTTGAGCGCGATGTACTCGAAAATATCTCGCAGATCGCGTTTTGCAGACCGGGCCAGATAGACCTTATACCGCATCGGGACGTTTGCGCTCTCTCTTCGCGCGCTCAAAGTAATCCGAGGCGAGTTCGTATTGGCCTTCTTCGACTTCTTTGCGACTCACGGCCAGAATCTTCAGCAGCGCCAACGTCTCTTGAGTTCGCTCATACTCCTTCAAGCTCTGGACGATGGCCTTGGCTTCGCCGTTCTGGGTGATGATCAGGGGTTCGCCGTCTTTTCCCATTTCGCGGATGATTTCCGCCGCGTTGTCCTTCAGGTAGCTTATGGGCTTTATTTGGGTGGAAAGTCTCATGAGAATGCTCCAAGGTTGACCTGACTAAATATAGACCTAAATGGGTCTGGCTGTCAATTTGAGAAAAATATGCCGTGAGGATGGGTGTGGAGGCTTTCGGTTTGCACGGCGTCGCGATGTAACATCCACTGGGACATGCCGCCGCGCTCGGGTAGGCGTTGCCCGACTGGGTTGGGAAAGGGCGTGGAGATTATTCTGGTGCCTCGGGTGCCTGTGCGGCGGTACGTCCCCTGAAAGCGCGGGACGGTCCCGAACGCGCAGTGGGGTTTGCCCGGTCTGGGTGGCGAGGTTTGGTCACTGTTCACGCCCCTTTGTCGAGTGCCTTTGCGTTCAGGACGGTCCCGTTGGGGCGTCGAGGGCCTTGAAAAATCGTACCAGTTGCTCTTCCTGCCAGTATCTCGCCTTCCAGGGCCATGCGCCGTAGACGAAGCCCGCGTGACCGCCGTGGGTGGTCCAGAGGGGATAGAGGTAGTCGGAGGCGTCGGCGATTTCGCGGGGGATGGTGTCGGCCGGGTTGAAGGCGTCGTCCGCGGAGGTATTGAGGAGCGTGGGCACCCGGATGTCCGCGAGGAACTGGTGACAGCCGACTTGTTCCCAGTAGTCCACGGCGTCGCAATAGCCGTGGAGGCGGGCGGTGACTTCGGTGTCGTAGACATGGAAGCTTTTGCAGTTGCGCACCTTCTCCACGTCGATACAGCCGGGAAACTGGCGCTCTTTCTCCAGGGCCTTGGGGATGAGGGTGCCGAGAAAGCGGCGGTTGTAGATGCCGAAGAAGGCTTTCTCGAAGAGGCCCACCGAGATCTCGGGTCGGAAGGGCGGCGACAGGGCGGCCGCACCGGCAACGTAGTCGGGAACGTTTTCGCCCAGTTCGCCGAGCCATTTGCAGAGGACGTTGGCGCCGAGGGACATGCCCGCGATGTAGAGTTTTTCCACGCCGCGCTCTTCTCGGAGTTGGCGCACGGCGAAATCGAGATCGGACGTCTCGCCCATGTGGTAAACGCGCTTCGCCTTGTTGATGCCGCCATCGCAGGAGCGAAAAATCAGGGTGACCACGTTCCATCCGAGGGCGTGAAAAGCCTGGTTGAAGCCGGGCAGGTAAAAGGAATTGATGTGACCTTCGAGGCCGTGCATCAGCAGCACCCAGGGCTTGTCCGCGTCACCGGGATAGAAATACATGGAGAGTTCATCGCCATCGGGCGTGTCCCAGATTTCTTTGTGATAATCCATGGCCGGGGGACGGCGAAACACGGGGCCCCAGATGGTCTGGGCGTGGCAATTGCGCAACCACCACGCGGGGCGGAATGGGAACTGATTCAGGTGTGCAAGAATCGCCTGCTTGCGCTTGGCGAGGATCTCGTTTTCGGTGGTTTCGATGGTACTGCTCCTCGGGACTGCCACGTACCCGCTGCCGGGGTGCTGGGGCTTGCGCTGGCGAACTACGGCGCATTGTACCACCTGCGGGCTCCCTGCTAAACTTCGGGAAGACACTTCTAAAGGAGAACGAGCATGAGTTTCAAGACCGCCGACCTGTGTGATCACTTTTCCGATGTTGTCCAGATTGCCGAGGAGCAGATGGGCGATTTCGGAGGCCTGGGCGCCTTTTCCGGAGTGATCGAGACGGTAAAGGCCTTTGAAGACAACAGCAAGGTCCGCGAATGCGTGGATTCGCCGGGCAAGGGGAAGGTGCTGGTGGTGGATGGCGGCGGTTCGATGCGTTGCGCCATGCTGGGCGATCAGCTTGCGGCGAAGGCGGTGAAGAACGGCTGGGCCGGGATCGTGATCAACGGCTGTATTCGCGATTCAGCAGACATCGCGGAGATGGAGATCGGTGTGAAGGCCCTGGGCACGCATCCCTTGAAGACGGAGAAACTGGGCGCGGGCAGCCACAATGTGCTGGTCCGTTTTGCGGGCGTGGATTTTATCCCTGGGCACTACTTGTATGCCGATGAAGACGGGCTGTTGGTGTCGGAGAAAGCGCTGGAGTTGCCGGAAGGATGATGATAGCTGGGCGGCGCGGGCCTCTGTGGAGGTTTACAGGGACGGCAGGGACATCAGGGACAGCAGGCTTGATTCCTTTTATTGTTCCTGAAGTCGCTGTTGTCCCTGCCGTCCCTGCAATTCGCACTCGGAAATCCGCGCTCGCGAGCCATACTTTCAGAGCTCCCACTTAATGCTCGCCTGGACGCCCAAATTTCCGAAGTCGGCCCTTCCGCTGGCGTACTGGCGTTTGCTGCGGGCGCGGCACGGGTATTTTGATCGCGTGGGACTGCGCATCGGGCCCTGGGGTCTGCCGCGCTTTACGCACTTGGCGGGGAGTCAACAGCGCATCGCCATGATGCGGGACAAGTGCAGGGGCCAGCGCTGTTTCATCACTGCGAATGGCCCGAGCCTGAAGCAGCTCGATATGACCAGACTGCGCAAGGAAGTGACCCTCGGTTGCAACGGCATCTATCGCGCTTTCCCCGAGTGGGGCTTTCATACGAACTACCTGCTCTTCGAGGACATCGAGCAACTGGAGCTACGGCGACATGACGTGGGGCGGGTTCAGGGCCCCATCAAGATGGCCGCGCTGTACAACGCCTACGCCTTCAAGGCGGACCCTCGCACAATTTTCTTCAACGCACCAAGGATGCGGGGTCAGCTTTATTACTGGCGCGACCTGTATCCACAGTTTTCCACGGACTTCGCGTCGATCGTGCACTTGGGCAGCACGGTGACCTACATCATGCTGCAACTCGCCTACCACCTCGGCTGCGACCCGGTGTATATCGTTGGCCTCGATCATGATTACGGCGAGCTGCCAAAGTTGTTCCCACCGGGGAAGATCACGATCACCGAGGAAAACATCGATCTCATTCGGGGGCTGCACTTCAGCAATCAGTACTATCAGGTGGGCGATCAGATCGGCGTGCCCGACGTGGCGATGCAGGAAGCGGCGTATTTGAAGGCCCGAGAGGTCTTCGAGGCGGATGGACGGCGGGTGCTCAACGCGAGCGCCCACACCGCGCTGGAGGTGTTTGAGCGCTGCGAGTTTGCGGGATTGTTTGGGCACTCATAGGGACCGAGTCGGTTTATATTCATTTGAAAGTATTGGGCTTTGTCCATCCAAGTTTACTCCGGGTGCCACCCTCAAACGGGGCGGCTTCGCCGCAAGAAGTTTGTGGGTGATGGGACTTCGGTATTGAAGAAATAATGCCTCTTCATCAGAATCTGTGGGTTCTTTCCGGCTCAGGCAAGTGTCCAAGTGTATGAAACAAGGCCACTTTGAGCACGTCATAGCTTCTGTATCCGTAGGCGCGTCTTGTGATCAAATTGAGTTTTCGGTTCATTCCTTCGACCGCGCCGCCTGAATACATCTTCCGGGCCTCGAACCAGTTCATCATAAGCTCTTCGTGCCGACGCACCGTCCCCACGAATTTCTTTATGGGTTCGAGCCTGCTGTGCATGGCCCCCTTGCACCATCGCCGCAGGTAGTTCCGCGCCCAGTACGGGCTCTTATACTCCCAGAAGAGCTGGAATTTTTCCTTCCAAAGATAGGCCCGCGCGGTAGCGAGCCATCGCTTATTCAGCGCATAGGTCAGTTGCTTCTGCTGGTTTTCTGTGAGGTTCTCCGGGCGTTTGAGGAAGGTGTACTTCATGCCTTTGAGCAGGTCCACGCCCTCCTTGCGGAGTTTGGCCGCCTCCTGCTTACGGACATCGTCCACCGCTTCATTGAGCAGCTTGACGATATGGAAGCGGTCCAGGATGTGAAGTGCGTGAGGGAGCCGTGTTCCTACGACCGTCAGGTAGGCCTTCCACATGTCCGTGCAGACATATTGAATGCCCTCGCACCACTCCTGGCCCATCTCATCCAGGAAGGCGTGAAGCGTCGCCTTTTCGCGGCGCTGGCCCACGTACAACAGGCGACGTGCATCGCCGCATAGTTGATAAACAACGGTCAAATAGTGATGGCCCTTGCCGTACTGGACCTCATCAATGCCTATCGCGGTAACCTCGGAGACATCGCGATGCTCGAGGCCCCATTCGACGACATAGCGAACCGAGTCATAAACCTGCCGCCAGTTCACACCAAAGCACTGTGCCACATCTTTCCAAGAAAGAAGCTTGGCCCAATCCGCAAGGTAAAGCGCCAGCGAGCGAGATACCGGAGACTTGCCCACGGCCCACGGTACCGACTCCACCTTCGCCCCGCAAGTCAGGCAATCCGCACGGCGCATGACATAAAAGAAGAGCACGGGTATACCCCAAATCGGCACAAAATTGAAATGGCGTTCCGTCTGATGGTCGTACACGGTACATCGACTACCGCAACCTGAACACGTACAGCGTGTGCCCTTACGCGCCCGCACCCTGACAGCGATATATTTCACGTCCCCCTCAACAACCAGGTTTGCGTCATCGTAGACAAATCCCTTGTGTTGCTCCACATGATTGAGTAAAGTCTTCAACAGCATCCGGATCTCCTTTGGCGGTCATAACGACCTTGTTGAGTAACCAAAGGATAGACGGATGCTACTTTTTTATGCCAATTTCACCCAC
>JBHEKR010000575.1:0-34420 GCA_041859365.1 Candidatus Hydrogenedentales bacterium | reverse complement strand
GGCGATACCCAGCGATGCGATGCTCCGGCCATTGTAGACCGCTTCGGAGAGACGCACCACTTTGGCGCGCGGGTCGAAGTGGTCCGTCAGCTCGCCGGGGATGCATTCCAGTTCGACATCGTTGATGTTTTCCTGACGCATCATGTGGCGGGCGATATCCGCCCCGGTCATGCCGGAGCGGGTACCAATCTGGGCATTCCGATGGTAAGCCGACTTCACCCGTGCCTGTGCCCAGAAGGACAGGAGACCGGTAACAATCATGATAATCATGCTCGGCGTATCAAACATCATAGTCGGTACTACCTATTTCTTTTGTGGTTGTTGCGGTTGCGCTTGCTGTTGAGAAGGCGCCCGCATCGTGCACTGGCCATTCAACGTCGCACCTTCCTCCACCATAATACTTCTCGTTCTCACATCGCCTTCGACCCGCGAGGTGGCGGCCAGGCGCAGGATCCCGGGGGTCGTTACATTCCCATACACCTGACCCGCGAGATATATTCGCTTGCCAGCGAGAATGTCGGCGTTGAGGCGTCCGGTCGGTCCGAGTTCGAGGTCCTCGGTGCATTCGACCTTGCCTTCAACGAGCCCTTCAATTTTGCAGGAGCCCGCCCGTATATTGCCGGAAATCAGGGCGCTCGGCCCGAGATTCAGGCGGCCTTCTACCGTTATATTCCCGTCGATACGCCCGCCGATGTCGGTGTCCGAGCTGCTCGTCAATGATCCTTCAATTATCACCCCTTCAGGGATGATCATTCTCTGTGCACTACCAGTTGTCACCGTTTTGGCCCTTCGCATGGCGAGATCATCCGCTTTCAACTCCGGAATGCTCGCGGTTTCCGCAACTACGTCCCGCTGGCGATCCTGGCCGCGGCTGGTTTGTAACTTATCGTTGAACCGGGAATTAAAACGCCCCAGCAAGCCTTTTTTTCCGGCATTGCCCATCTTTTCGAAGTCGGAATCGTTGTCAAAATCCAACTCCAGGTGGGAGGCGTTCACTTCGGTGGTCTTTTCTTGTGTCATGGTCAAAAATATCCCAATCGGTTGGCCATATCGACGATACAGCCCGATATTTTGCGCCGGGGCTCGCCTATCACAAAGGGAACGCCGGAGTTTATCGCGTCAGAGACGTACTTATCAAAGTAAACAAAGCCCAGGGTCTCGGGTTCGATGCAAAGGTGCTGCCGGGTGTATTTTGCCAGGATATTGGCCGCAATTTTGGCCTCGTAGGCATTGGTCGCCTTGCTGACCACCACCTTGGGCCGGAAGGCCTGGGCGAGGGCCACCAATTCCTTGCAAAGCTGTTCCTTCATATTCAGGTCGAAACAGTCCGCCCGGCGAATCGAGACCAGGAAATCGTTCAAAGTTTCATTGCGCTTCAGAAGAAAGCCCACCTCCGGACTCTGGTAGAATCGCTCGATCCGCCGAAAAAGGGCGGCCCGAAGAAATTTGAATGCGTTGTCAATACTGGTCCGTTCCGGTGTGATCACCAGCACGCCATTCGAACTGGTCATCAGAAAAAAATCCAAGGTGTTCAGGTGGGCTCCGGCATCCAGATCCACGATGACCAAGTCCGCGTCAAGCTTCCGCAATTCGCGAATCAGGGCCACTTTCTGCTGGAATCGGGGATTGGCCGCCTCCATCAAGCCGCTGGTTCCGGGAATCAGGCGCAGGTTCGGAAAGGGCGTGTCACACACGATTTCCTTGAGTGATTTCGCGCCTTTCTGCTGGAAAAAATCATCCAGCCGGGTATTGGAGCGGAAACCGAGTACCGTTTCGATATTGGAACAACTGAGGTCCGCGTCCATGAGCACAACCCTCCAGCCACGCCGCGCGATCTCTACCGCAGTGTTGACCGAAAAGCACGTCTTCCCCACACCGCCCTTGCCTCCTCCGACCACCAGAATTTCCGGGGTCGCTGCGCGGGCGCGCGGTTCTTTCGCGAGATGTGATGGATCGAGTCCCATAAGCGCCTGCGGGGCCTCTTCGTTGTATCCAGTTGATCAGGCTGAGTTTAGCAAATAAAGAGCTCGTGGTCAATGGCCGTCATCCTTGCGGGGAAGGGAAACCGAGCGCCCAGTCAGACTGGTCACCGAGCCCGCAGGACGTAGAAGGTGTAGCCATACTCGGTGCTGAAGCGGCGAAAGAGGTCCATTTCGACTTCAGTCTCTTGAATAACCTGCCCCATAATGGGACTGGCCGTGGGGCGTAAGGTATTCATTCGTACCAGAAGTGGTCCATAATAGTACTTCCACCAGTATTCCGAGGGTAAGCGTCGGGTCGCCAGTACTTCAAAACCCGATTCGGCGGCGTGCCTGCAATTCTCCTGTTCATTGGCCAGGGCAGGATAGGCGACATTCCAGAAAGTCCGGGCCTCCTCCGGGGGGCGATCACAAAACCAGGACAATTCGGAGACGACGGCAAGGCCACCAGGCGCGAGGAAGGGGCGCCAGGTCTTCAGCGCGCCGGGAAAGGTCAGGTTATAGGCCGCGCCCTCGGACCAAATCAAGTCGAGGGACTGGGCGGGCCAATCGAGGGCGCCCATATCGGCCTCCAGGGTCTGGATAAGATGTGCCAGGCCTCGTTCTGTGGCCAGGGCTTCAAGCTGGTCCAGAAACACGCGGGAGAGGTCAACGGCCTTGACGCGCACGTTGAACCACTCCGCGAGCAGCAGGGACCCAGCACCGGCCCCACAGCCAAAATCGGCGATACGTGGGGCTTCGGGAAGGTTCGGCAGAGACGCCAGAACCTGGCGGGAAAAATCGTGATCGCCCGGCCCCTGTCGCTCAAGCCCTCGGTGGAGTTCGATGAGTGCGGCGATCTCTTCGTTCATGGAATGCTGCCCGGTTGCGCTTGCGCGTCCCACGCGACGGTTGGGAGAGCCCCTCACTTAACCGTGATGGGTTCCGAAACAATCTTGAGGTTTGCCGGCAAGGCTCCCTTGAAGTGCTTTTCCAGCGAACTTTTCTGGGTGGTGCTCATCTCGGCGGTCGCCTTCGCTTCCGCCGTCCCGCCCACGACCACTTTCGTAGCGGTTTTGGAGTTTCTGACGATGACTTTGGGGGACTCCACGACAGCCGCCGCAGGCGCGCCGGAGGCTTTTCTGGCCGTGCCGCCCTTTACAAGAACTTGCAGGATGCCGTCGCCCTGAATATTTGAAACCACGATAATGCGTTCGTCGGGGGCACTCTCGATGATGGAAACGTCGCCCGTCACGGTGCCATTGAATGGGGGCGTGTGATCGAGGCGCTTCTTGGTGCGACTTTCATTGGGAAGGGTCGGCTTGGATTCGGGCGGCGGCTCTGGCACATTGGCGGCAATCATGTCCGTCATACTACGCTGGGAATAGGTCACCTTGGTGCCTGCGACCGTCTCCACCTGGGGAATATCCTCCGAGTAGAGCATTACATCCTCAGGCGTCAGCGAGATCTGTTGCATCTGGGGGTATTTCACGACCACGGCAACGGGTTCCTGGGAAACCTCCAGCGCCGCAACCAATCCGACCAGAATAGCGAGCGTAACCGACATGCAACGATTCCTTTGTTATGGCGATAACTGCCTTGTACTTCTCAGTTTACCGCAGATCAGCGGGATTTTGCAAAGAGATTATCGGGTGTCCCGCTCAGCGGGAGAGGCAGGTCCGCACCTTTCGAATGAAAGCTTCTGCGCGCAGCGGTCGTTCGAAAACACTGAATGACCTTGCGACGCCAGCCTGCAACGCTGGAAGGTGGTCCTCGGCGCCGGTCAACAGCAGCACGCTGAAATCCGGCCTTTGCCGGGATGCGCGGTCGATCAAACGGTCACCGATGGGTATAGCCAGGAGGGCATCCACGATGAGCAACCGTACCCCCGCCACCTTTCCGTCGAGCCATTCGCTTGCGTCCATCTCACAGGAGACGCCCCATACCGGATAACCCGCAGTCTCGAGCATACAGCAGCACAGTTCTCTTTCATCGTTATCGCTGATAAGGACGAGTATGTGGCCTGTTTCAGGGGGGCGCTGTACGGCGAGCAGTTCCTGGAGGATTAGAAGCAGGGTCGATGCGGTATAGGGCTTCGGCACGAATCGCTCTACGCCGAGGTCGTCGGCCTTGGTCGCGTTCTCTTCGGCGGCGAGCCCGCTTGAGCCGATAATGCGGACGGTCGGATTAATCGTCTTAAGCGCGAAGATCATGGCGGGACCGTCCATGACGGGCATGCTCATGTCGGTCAGCACTATCGAGACTTCGCGCTGGTGCTGTACATAAAGTGAAACACCTTCGGCGCCGTTTGATGCCGTCAGGACACGGTATCCAAATCGTTCCAGGGCCCTCCGCGTGACCTCGCGGATATGCTCTTCGTCATCGACTACGAGGATCAATTCGCCATGGCCGACAGGGAGCCGGTCGTGTCCGACAGACTCACCGGAGGCCTTTCCAAGCCCGACGGGCGCGGGCAGATAAACCCGAAACGTGGTGCCTTTCCCTGGTTCGCTCTCCAATTTAAGGAAGCCGCCGTGTTCCTTGACAATGGCAAAACTGGTCGAGAGTCCCAACCCGGTTCCCTGGCCGATGTCCTTGGTTGAGAAAAAGGGCTCGAAGACGCGGTCTTGAAGTTCAAGTGGAATCCCGACCCCGGTATCTGTCACCGCGAGCATGACATAGGGGCCGGGGCGGGCATCCATGTTCATGCCGGAATAGACTTCGTCAACCACATAGTTCTCAACGCAAATGGTCAAGGTCCCCCCTCCGGCCATCGCGTCTCGTGCGTTCACGCACAGATTCATCATGACCTGATGTAGCTGGGTGGGATCCGCCCTGACGTTAAGGATATCGCCGGAAATCTGAACCTCGCAGTGGATGTTTCTTGGAAAGGTATCGTTGACAATGCGCTGGACCTCTCGGACGACCTGAGCCGGACTCATGAGTGCGTGTCGGCCTTCATTTCCCCTGGCAAAGGTGAGCACCTGCTTGATTAGATAGGCACCGCGTTGCGCGCAACTTTGAACCGTCTCAAGTAATGCCCGTCCACTGTCATCTTCGATTCGTTCTCGCAGCATTTCGACGGAGAGCAGGATCGGGGCAAGGACATTGTTCAAATCGTGAGCGATCCCGCCCGCGAGCGTTCCGATACTTTCCATGCGTTGAGCGCGGAGGAACTGCTGTTCGAGGGCCTTTCGCTCGGTTATGTCACTGTTGATGGCGAGCACGCCCCTGGGCTTGCCCTCCTCGTCCCGCACCAGAGTCCACCGGGCAAAAACCGTCACAACGCCGCCCCGGCGAGTCCGATGCTGCACTTCGCCGGACCATACGCCATCCCGCAGGACAGCGGCTTCGGCGGTCTTCAAATCGTCCGGGTTCTCGATGAGAAACTCAAGCACCGATCTTCCCAGTACCTCGTGCTGGCTCCAACCATAGACAGCCTCGGCCCCGTGGCTCCAGGAGAGAATACGATGGTTCAGGTCACGAACCATGATGGCGTCGCTCGCCAGATCGATGAGGGCCGCCTGCTCGGCGAGGCGTGCCTCGGCTTTCTTCTGGTTTGTGAGATCTGTGATGCAGCCGAGCATCCGGAGCGCGTTGCCGCCCGCCGCCCGGATGATGTAACCCCGGTCGAGTACATGGGCGAAGAAATTGTCTTTTCGTCGGAACCGGTACTCCGCGGACCATTGCTCATCACTTCCATCGATCGCCTGGTGAATCCCGGTGGCGACCCGCTCTCTATCGTCGGGGTGAATCTTGGAGTACCAAAAATCTATTGTGGGCTCGATTTCGTCCTTATGATAGCCAAATATGGTTTCGAGCCCCTCATTCCACCAGATTTTTCCTTCGCTCAGGTCCCAGTCCCAGATGGCATCGTTGGTGGCCTTGGAGAGTAGCCGGAATCGTTCCTCGCTCTCCTCAATGGCCCTGCGGGTGCGCAGCGTCTCCGAGATGTCTTTGACATATACGGCGAACCCGTCGGGAATCGGGAATACGCGAATACCAAGCCAGCGGTTGCTGGCGGGAAAGTAGTGATCGAACTCCGTCGGAATCCTGTTGGCCAGAAGACGCCGATACTGCGATTCGAGAACCGTCGCGGCATACGCGGAGAATTCTCTCAAGGCATTTTTGCCCAGCAGTTCCCTTCTCGAATGCCCCAGGATTTCTTCCGCACTCACATTCATATACGTGATGTTGGCATCGTGGTCCAGCATCAGGAAACCATCCGTGATGCATTCCAGGGTGTTGGCCAGTTGTTCGGCCAATTGGTTTTCCCGTTTCTGCGCATGCTTCAGGGGTGTGATATCCTGAAAAGCGCCCTGAACCCGGATCGTCTCACCGTCGGTCCCGAACACTGGTTCTCCGATGGCCCGGACCCAACCGCGGGAGCGTTCCCCGCCCACCACTTCAAATTCGACGTCAAAAGTGGCTCCATCGCGGACGCAGGCGACGAAGGCCTCGGCCACGGCGTCGCGGTATTCCGGCGAGCATACCGCCAAGGCTCCCTCAACCGTGGGGACAAAATCTTCGGGCACATCGGGAAACATGACGTTGTCCCCGGACCAGTACAGTGCGCCCGTGGCGACTTCAATGCTCCACGCACCGAGGCGGCTCACGTGGGTGGCCATGCGCAGAAGGTTCTGGCTTTTTACCAGCTCTTCTTCGGCTTCCCGTTGCTGGGTGATGTCCTCGGCTACGGCAATGAGGTTGACAGGCTTGCCTCCGGGGCTCTGCTGGGCGGAAACACTCACCCGGCACCATACCGAGTTGCCCGCCTTGCCGATGTAGCGCTTCAAAATGACGAAGCTCTCCACGCGCCCTTCAAGGAGATCACTGACGAGTTCCATGTTTCGTGAGCGGTCTTCGGGGTGGGTAATCGTGCCGAAATCGAGTGAGAGCAGCTCTTCCTCGGTATAGCCCACCATTCGGCAGTAGGCGGCATTCGCCTGAAGGAATCGTCCCGTGGGGGTGCAGATGCAAATGCCCGTGGCCGCGTCCAGGAACATTCGGTGGAAACGCTCTTCACTGTCAAGGAGCGCATTCTCCGCCAACTTTTGCTCGGTGATATTGATATGCATCACGACCGCGCCAGCACGCACGCCGGGCTGCAGGGGCGTGACCATCAGACGAAACCATCGCATTTCGGCGGGAGAATGACAGGGGTAATCCAGAGAAAAGTCTGGCGCCTCGTTTTCCAGCACCCGGCGAATTCCCTCCGCCACAGCGGGGGCTTCGCTTGAGCATTCGCCTCGAGCCGATTCGCAGACCTTCAGGTAATTCGACCCAACACAATACCCGTCCATCTGCAGAATATTCTGTGCCCCGAAGCGACGCCATGCTTCGTTCACGGCGACAATGTTTCCTTCGGCGTCCAGAAGTGCGATGTGCGCCGGCAGCGCGTCGAGAATGATAGTCTGCGGATTAGAAATCTGCGCGCCGTTGTGCTGGAGGCCGGCGCCACACTCATTCATTCGCATGGGTGGCTGGAATGGTCCGTCAGTGCTGCGTGCAGCGTCGGGAACGAGGCCCCCCTCGGTTATCGGGTGGGTCCCGGTTGACCCTAACGATTCACCAGGCACCTCTCCTTGATTCGCGATCATATCCACCGGCGAAACTCCATTCGATGGCTCGAACGCCCCCGAACAGTCGCAGGCTTGACCTGCGAAAGACAGCCAACTTCCCTATTGTGATTGAACAACACTGGGAATCGCGCTTGTCCCCAAGCCCGGCGGTACCGCTCAGGACGGTATCACCATATGCTAACTCTATTGTACGCGCATAGCGATAAATATGCCAGTACCATTCTTGCGTCGGGTCGACGATCCGGGCACGGCTTGCTGGGATGCGGTCATGCTGATTATCAGGAGCGGGCCATTTCAGGGTTTCGCTTCTTCTCCCAGGGTTTCTTCTCTCGCGGCGCGATCTCCTGGGGGCGGTGCGTTGGCAGGCCCATACCGCCGGACAACCAGGCGTTGTCGTGCCCCACGATGGCCTCGACCGCACGGAGGAAGGGCCAGGTCGCTGGGACGAGGCAGGCTTCGTGGGGGTGGATGGTGACGTCTTTGCCTTCGGCCGTCCGGCAGTGGAGGTACACATCGCAATTCCCCCGTGAATTGCCCAGGAGTTCCGCCAGCTTGTCGAGGCGATCCGGGTTCAACATATCGGGTTGGAGACGGACGTGCACCGCCCGGGAGAGGTGCTTTTCGGAATCTTCGAGGGCGAAGACATCGTTGGCCAGGAGTCCGGGCTCGTCATTGCGGTAGCCTACCTTGGACGGCATCATGACGATCATGTCCTGGGCGATGATGCCGGCTTTCTGTTCGAAGACATCGGAAAAGACCGTGACCTCGACGGGACCCTGAAGGGTCTCCAGGTTGACGAAGGCCATGCGCTTGTTGGTCTTGGTAACATGAATGCGGAGATTGCTGATGACACCTCCCGCGTTGACGATTTCGCCGTCTTTGTATTCGCGGAGCATGCCCAGATTGGCCGAGCAAAAACGCTTGAGGATATCGGCATAGGGATCCAGGGGGTGGCTGCTGATATAGAGACCCAGCAATTCCTTTTCCATCTGGAGCACTTCGTGGTCCGGATATTCGGGCAGATCGGGCTTCTGGTGCATGGTGGCCATGGTGTCTTCCATGCCGTCCATGTCGAAGAGGGAGAACTGGCCCGCGTCACGATCCCGCTGGGTGCTCTGGCCTTCGCCGAGGGCCTGATCGAGGACGGCCTCCACCTGACGACGATTCCAGCCCATGCCGGTAAATGCGCCAGCCTTGTTCAGGCTTTCGATGCAGCGGCGGTTGACGGTGCGGGTGTCCACGCGCTGACACATGTCGAAGATACTGGTGAAGGGCCCGTTTTTCGTGCGCTCTTCCGTGATCGCGGCGGTGGGGCCCTCCCCCACATTCTTGATGGCGCCCATGCCGAAGCGGATGGACTTACCGTCCACGGCGAAGTGATTCCAACTGTGGTTCACGTCGGGCGGGAGCACGTCAATGCCCATGCGGCGGCATTCGTCCACGTACATGGCGACCTTGTCCAGGTTGCCCGATTCACTGGTGAGCAGGGCGCACATGAACTCGACGGGATAGTTCGCCTTAAGATAGGCGGTTTGGTAGGCGACGAAGGCATAAGCCACACTGTGGGACTTGTTGAAGCCATAGCCCGCGAAAGTCTCAATCTTGTCCCAGATAACATTGGCGAGCTTCTGGTCGATGTCTTTTGTCTTACAGCCCGCGACGAACTTGGCTTTCTGCTCGTCGAGGAGATCCTTCTTCTTTTTGCCCATGGCGCGGCGCACGATGTCGGCCTGGCCGAGGCTGAAGCCGGCGCAGGCCTGCACAAGCTGCATGACCTGCTCCTGATACACGGCGATGCCATAGGTCTCTTCCAGGATCGGCTTCGTCACCGGGTGATCGTATTCGATGGAATCGGTGTTGTACTTGCCCTGGATATAGGTGTCGATGAACTGCATGGGGCCCGGACGGAAGAGTGCCACGAGGGCGCTCATCTCTTCCAGGCTCTGGAGGCCGATGCGCTTGGCCAGGTCGCGCATGCCGGAACTTTCGAGCTGGAAAACGCCCGTGGTCTGGCCGGAGCGGAGCAGCGCGTAGGTCTTATCGTCGTCACAGGAGATATTGTCGATATCGATGTGGACGCCGCGGCCCTCGCGGATAAGTCGTACGGCCTCGTGGACCACGGTGAGGGTGCGCAGGCCGAGGAAGTCCATCTTCAGCAGGCCCACCTCCTCCACGCACTTCATTTCCACCTGGGTGGCGACGGTGTCGGAGTTGGATGCCTTGTAGAGGGCCACGTGGTCGGTCAGATCGTGATCGCAGATCACGACGCCCGCGGCGTGGGTGCCGCAGTTGCCGATGGTGCCTTCGAGACGCGAGGCCAGACGCCAGAGCTTGGCCACCTGAGGATCCTGTTGGATGATCTCGTCCAGCTCGGGCACTTTTTCCCGGGCGTCTTTCAGTTTTATCTTGAGTTCGTCTGGCACCAGCTTGGCGATGCGGTCCACGTCGCCGTAGCTCATGCCGAGAACGCGGCCCACATTACGAATCACGTTTTTCGCGAGCATGCGGCCGAAGGTGATAATCTGGCTGACGTTTTCCCGGCCATACTTGCGATAGGCGTAGGCGATCATCTCTTCCCGGCGGTTATAACAGAAATCGATATCGAAGTCGGGCATGGACACGCGGTCGGGATTCAGGAAGCGCTCGAAGAGGAGCTTGTAGCGCATAGGATCGATATTGGTGATCTTCAGGGCATAGGCCACGATGCTGCCCGCGCCCGAGCCACGGCCCGGCCCCACGGGGATGCCTTCCAGATTGGCGAAGTTGATAAGATCCCAAACGACCAGGAAATAGTCAACGAATTTCATGCGGTCGATAACGCTGAGTTCGAACTCCGCGCGGTCCACGAACTCCTGAGGCGGCGGCGTTCCGTAGCGCGCCTCGACGCCCTTCAGCACGAGGTCGCGCAGATAGGTGAAGGGCGTCTCACCCTCGGCGTAGCCGCCCTCGGGCTGGTACTT
Organism: Candidatus Hydrogenedentales bacterium; assembly: GCA_041859365.1. GTDB lineage: Bacteria > Hydrogenedentota > Hydrogenedentia > Hydrogenedentales > JAEUWI01 > JAEUWI01. The sequence continues at coordinate 23,920 of JBHEKR010000575.1, read as the reverse complement.
GGGAATCAGACTCTCCCCCAACGGGATATCCAGATTGCAGCGCTCGGCGACTTTGACGGTATTGGAAACCGCCTCCGGGTAGTCCTTGAAAACCTCGACCATTTCCTCGGGAGAGCGGAAGTGAAACTGGTCCGTGGGGAACTTGAAGCGCTTTTCGTCTTCCAGCGTCGTGCCGGTTTGGACACAGAGCAGGGCCTCGTGGGCTTCGGCGTCGGACTTGTCGATGTAGTGGCAGTCATTCGTCGCGATGACCATGAGGCCATGGTCTTCGGCAAGCTGGCAGAGCACGGGATTGACCCGCTCCTGCTCTTCGATACCGTGAATCATCAATTCTACGAGGTAGTTGTCCTTGCCGAAGATCTCGATGTAGCGCTTCAACTCCTGGACGGCGAGGTCCATGTTTCCGGCCAGGATGGCCTGGGGCACGCGGCCCGCCAGGCAGGAGGTCGTGGCGATGAGGCCCTCGCGGTGCTTGTAGAGCAGTTCGTCGTCCACGCGGGGCTTATAGTAGAAGCCTTCGAGGTAGCCCTTGGAGCTGAGCTTGCACAGGTTGTGATAGCCCGTCACGTTCTCGCAGAGCAGCAGGAAGTGGTTGTTGTAGGAGTTCAGAAACTTCTTGGTGGTGTCCGTACGGCCTTCGGGGGCTACGTACAGTTCGCAGCCGATGATCGGCTTGATACCCTTGGACTTGGCGGCCTGGTAAAACTCCACCGCGCCGAAGAGGTTCCCATGGTCGGTGAGCGCACAGGCCTCCATGCCGTACTTCTGGCAGCGGTCCAGCAGTTCCTTGGTTTTACAGGCGCCGTCGAGAACGCTGTAGTCGGAATGGACGTGGAGGTGCACAAAACCACAACTCATGAATTCAAACTCTCCCAAACCAGGTTCAATGCGGCTTCCGCCGTCTGCATCTTAATGGACTCACGGTCCCCGTGAAACAGATATTTCTCCGCGCGCGTGTTACCAGCACTCGCCACGGCCATATGGACCAGGCCCACCGGCTTTTCCGCAGTGCCACCGCCCGGCCCGGCGATTCCGGTGACCGCGACGGCGATGTCGGAGCCAAGCGTTCGGCAGGCCCCTTCGGCCATGGCGCGTGCGCATTCCTCGCTCACCGCCCCGTGTTTTTCGAGCGTGGACGTCGGCACGGCAAGCAGGTTCATCTTCACCTGGTTGCTGTAGGCCACGATCCCACCAATAAAAGGGGTTGACGCGCCGGGCACATTAGTGAGACGATGGGCAATCAGGCCGCCACTACACGATTCGGCGGTTGCAATCGTTTTTCCGCTATCGATAAGATAGGAGATGACGCGATTTTCCGGTGGCGAAAGGTGAGGCAATGCGGGATCCTTCGGGTTGCCCTAACCCTAGCATTGGCACCGGTCCGAGCGCAAGATTGAATCGGGAAATGGCCCGATTTTGTTCAAAACAGGTACTTGTTCTCTCCGGGATTCACGGGTATACTATTGACAATGAACTACACAATCTTGGAAAAGCTGGGACGCGCCTGTCGCCACATCTGCGGATCGTTGGTGGGGTGTTCTATTGCCTTCGTACCTGCGATTCTCCTCGCCGGGACCACCTTTCTCTCTCCTGAGCGCGCCACTGCAGAGGCCACGCCCAAAGTGGTCAGCCGACAACACACCCAGATCCGCCGAAACAATGCGGCGGAGCGGCGTAAAGAGAACAATCTCAAGTCCTTCAAGAGCAGCGAGGGCACCCCAACCCTGACGAATCGTGCTTCCAAACCGAAGTACAAGAACAAGGAAGAGTACGAGGAGGTCAAGATTGACTTCCAGCCGATCTATATCGATCCCAAGTGGCGCCAGAAGAAGCGGGCACGCTCCAATCCGAAAATGACCATGACCTATGGTTCCGAAGAGATCCGGGCAATTATCACCGAGCACTCGAAGCGCTACAACGTGGATGAGGCGCTAATTTCCGCTGTGATCAAGGTGGAAAGTAATTGGAATCCGAATGCGGTCTCTTCCGCTGGGGCCTGCGGCTTGATGCAGCTTATGCCGGGCACGGCGGGCGACATGGGGGTGAGCGACATATTCGACCCCTACGAAAACATCGCCGGTGGCACGCAGTACCTTTCTAAAATGCTCGAAATGTTCAACGACGATACGACCCTTGCGCTGGCCGCCTACAATGCGGGACCTGGCAACGTACTGAAGCACGGCGGCATTCCGCCCTTCGAAGAGACGCAGAACTACGTGGTGAAGGTTCAGAACCTTCTGGGGGGCGTCGTCCTGGCCAGTGCGGCCCCGACGAAGGCGAGCGTGTTCTCCAAGAAGACGGGCACGACGAGCGCGGGGACGCCCAAAGCGACCACCCCTCCCCCCTCTCGTGAAAGGGCACGACCTGGGCAGCCCTTGCAGGGCACGCACCTCTATCTGGTCCATTTCAACAGCGGGCTCAGCCAGCCGGCGGATGACGTGGTGGATGTAGACCCCTACTACGAGATCAAATATGGTCGCCGCTCATTCCAGGTTCGCAAGGATCTGGTGAAGGAAGTGGTCAAGAAGGCTTCCTGAGCGGGGACTGCAGCGACGTACCGACGCACGGGGTCCCGATATTTGAGCCGGGAATAACGCCATTCCCTATCCCTACGCGATAAAGCATACCCGAGGGCGGCAGGCATGTCCCCGTGGATACTGGAATCGTGACGTGAACTGCCCCAGGGGCTTCTCACCCATCCACCGGGACAGGCACGCGCGTTGACGGTCCTGCCGGAACGGTGAGAGGCATGGGTGGGCCGCAGGGTATTTCGTCAGGAAAAATAGTGGGCGCGTGTCCGTCCCCTAGCCCCCGAGCTACAACGTCGCCGCAATTTCTTCGGCCTGGGCCCGACACGACGCGTCGACACCCGGCATGGCTAGCAATTCATCCAGCCAGCGCCGCGCTCCCTCCCGCTCCCCCTTGCTTTTGAGGATCTGCGCGATATAGAGCCGTCCCATGTGAAAATCCGGGCTATGGGCTATGCATTTTTCCAAGACGGCCACCGCATCCCCCAGGCGCGCCTGCTGGATGTGCAGGTCGGTCAGGATACAGGCGGCCATGGTGTTGCTCGTGTCCACGTCGAAGCCGCGCTCGGCGTAGCGCGTGGCCGTGGCAAGTTCCTTTCGGTTCATATAGAACTCCGCGGCGAGGAGATAGCCTTCCTGACGTTTGGAGGATGGGATATCCTTCGGACAGAAGAAGATTCCGTACTCCAGACCGGAGGCCAGGCCGAACTTCCAGAACTCGGGCGCGAAGGGGTGGAAATCGTCGAGGTACCACTCGCTCCGATGAAGCTCGGCGGGATTTCCGTATTCTTCCGGGTGAATCCATCCCTCCCCAATGGGGATATTGACCATGAGCAACTTATTGGACTTCGCGTAGAGCGTCTCCACGACCGCTTCGGCTTCATCCTTGAACATGTGTTCGATGACGTCGCCAGCGATGATGAGATCATAGTTGTCGATCTCCTTGCAGAGATCGCGAACATCGCCGATCATGATGTTGGAGTATAGAAAACGCTGGTGCTCCATGATATACGGTTCGAAGAACTCGATGGCATCGATGCGCGTGGTCCACTGGTGCTTATAGGGGCGGCCAGGGAATACATCCAAGTACTCGCGGCAGAGGTAGCCCCATTTGCCGAAGCCGCAGCCCACATCGAGCACCGAACGTGGCTGAAGCTGGATGATTTTGTTCAGGCAATGGGTGATCTGAACCTGAATGCTGACCGGCACGGCGTGCTCCTTCGGGGTTGCCTCTCGACTGGCCCCGATTATACGCGGAACGACGTGGGCGGGGTCAATGGCGCATAGCGGGGGGACGGTCCCGCACGTTGGGCGGCTCAACAGGGTTGCGGTGGCCTTGAGGCCCGAGTTTCGCGTTGTCTGATTGAGTCTTCCTTCGTGCAGGACGGTCCCCTCGGCGACGCGTTCCTTGTATCCCCCCCCTACACCAGCAACTTGTGCTGCACGTGGCCCGCGATGTCGGTGAGGCGGAAATCACGACCCTTGAAGCGTTAGGTGAGGCGTTCGTGGTTGATGCCGAGGAGGTGGAGGATGGTGGCCAGCACGTCGTGTACGTGGACCGGGTCTTCGACGGGTGAAAAGCCGAGTTCGTCGGTCTGGCCGAGGGTGCATCCGGCTTTCACACCCCCGCCGGCCATCCACATCGTCGCGCACTCGATATGGTGATTACGGCCCACGGTGTCGCGGATCTCGCCCATTGGCGTGCGGCCGAATTCGCCGCCCCAGATGACGAGGGTGTCTTCAAGGAGGCCGCGCTGTTTCAGGTCGAGGACGAGGGCGGCGGAAGCCTGGTCGATATCGCGGCAGACGTCGTCGAGGCTGTTGCTCAAATTCTCCGTGTTGCCGCCGTGATGATCCCAGTTGGTGTGATAGAGCTGGACAAAGCGCGTGCCCCGCTCAACCAGTCTGCGGGCGAGGAGGCAGTTCATGGCATAGGAGGGCTTGCCGGGCGTCGCGCCGTACAGGTCGAGGGTGGCCTGACTCTCCTTGGAAAGATCCATAAGTTCCGGGCCGCTGCTCTGCATGCGGTAGGCCATTTCATAGGAGCTGATACGGGCCGCAATCTCGCCATCGCCCGTCACGTCGAGGCGGGCGCGATTGAGCGCGTTGACGGCGTCGATGACCTGGCGCTGTTCCCCGTCGCTCACGCCTTCGGGATTACTCAGGTTCAGCACGGGGTCACCCTGCGAACGGAAGGGTACGCCCTGATGGGCGGCGGGCAAGAAGCCGCTACCCCAGAGGGGTTGGCCGCCGCGAGGCCCGCGCGGGCCAGACTGAAGCACGACAAAGCCGGGCAGATCCTTCGATTCACTGCCGATGCCATAGTTAATCCACGCGCCCATGCTGGGGCGTCCGAACTGGCCGGAGCCGGTGTTCATGAAGACCTTCGCGGGCGCGTGGTTGGGCACGTCGGTCGCCACAGTCTTCAGAAAAGAAATCTCATCGACGATTTTTGCGGTATGGGGCAGGCACTCAGAGACCCAGGCACCGCACTGGCCATGCTGTTTGAATTCCCGCACGGTGCCAAGCAATTTCGGTGCGCCATCGTTGCCGAAGGAATCCATGAAGGCGAAACGCTTACCCTCGATGTAGGACGCGGGAATGGGCTGGCCGTTGTATTGCTGCAGGGCGGGCTTGTAGTCGAAGAGTTCCAATTGACTCGGGCCGCCGGCCATGAACATGAAAATGACGTTCTTCGCCTTCGCCGGGAAATGGCCTTTGCCTCCGAGGATACCCATGGTATGGTCCGTCGCGGCGCTGGCCCCGTTTTCGCAGAGAAGCGAACCGAGCGCGATGGACCCCAGGCCCACGCCGCACTGGCGGAAGAAGTGGCGGCGAGTCACGTCGTGAAGCGCGCGTTCTGAAGGATGCTTGTACATTGGGGGTCTACTCACGGGTGATGAATTCGTCGAGATTCAGCAGGGTACGCGCCACCATCATCCAGGCTTTCTCTGGGTTCTGGGCCGGGTCGGCCTTGGCGAGCAGGTCACTCAGGATGGCCTTCTCGTTGCCTTCGGGTGCGCGGCTCAGGCAAACGCGGAACGCGAAATCAAGGCGCTCACTGTCGCTGCTCATGGGCTCGCGGACGATCCGCTGGGCAAGGGCCTGAGCGTGTTCCACATAGGCCTGATCGTTTAGCAGCGTCAGGGCCTGAAGCGGCGTGTTGGAGCGGGTGCGGCGGGTGCAGGCCACCAGGGCGTCGGGCGCATCGAAAACGACCAGGGACGAATGGGGCGTGGCGCGCCAGAAATACGTGTACATGCCCCGGCGGAAGCGATCGGCACCCGTGCTCGTCTCCCAGATCCGATTGTCGCTCTGTCCCAGCTTCATGACGCCATCGGGCAAGGGCGGGAAGACACTGGGGCCACCGACGCGGCGATCCAATTGAGCCGAGGCGGTCAGGGCGGCGTCGCGGATGATTTCGGCGTCCAGTCGGACGCGGCTCTGACGTGCGAGGAGGTAATTCTTCGGATCGGTGGTCTCCAACTCGGGGCGCACGCGAGAGGCCTGGCGATAGGTGGACGAAAGGACGATTTCACGAATAATTGACTTCATGGACCAGCCACGGGCGATAAACTGATTGGCCAGGTAGTCGAGCAGTTCCGGATGGGCTGGCAGGGCACCCTGATAGCCGAAGTCATTCTCCGTTTCGACGATTCCACGTCCGAAGAGGTCCTGCCAGAATCGGTTAACGGTAACCCGGGCCGTGAGAGGGTTGCGGCGGTCTACGAGCCACTCCGCGAGGTCCAGTCGGGTCGGCACGGCTGGTAAATCGAGCGGATGGAGCACGGCAGGCGTGGCGGGCGTGATAACATCGCCCTTTCGGGTGAAGTCGCCCTGGATGAAAAGGTTGGTCACCCTGGGTTCGCTGCGGCGCGCCAGCACCATGGTCTTGTTCACACCCGAAACTTTGGCGTTTTCGTCCGCGATGGCCTTCTCAAAGGCTTGGAATTCGGCATCCGCGGCCAGGAAACGCTTTTCGAGGAGACCGCGCTGCTCCGCCGTCCACTCGGCCGCCGGAAGCACGAGTGCAGCCTTTTCTTTAAGTCCCCAGTCTTTGGACTGCTCGTCGGTCAAGGCCGCGGCCCAGGGGCCCAGTTTGTCGCGGAGCGCGGCCTCTTTGTAGGCGTCGCGTTTCGGGCGGATGATGTCGACTGCGGCGCGAATGGCCTTCAGTTGCTCCACTTGCTCGGGCGTGGGCAGATCCAGATCGACTTCGTCGTCGTCATTGTAGAAGGCGAAGAACTGGAAGTAGTCCTTCTGGTAGATCGGGTCGTACTTGTGATCATGGCACTTGGCGCAACCCAGCGTAAGCCCTAAAAAGACCGCTCCAGTGGTGTTCACCCGATCCACAACAGCCTCGATGCGGAACTCTTCCTTGTCGATGCCCCCCTCCTGGTTGATCATCGTATTGCGGTTGAACCCGGTGGCCACCTTTTGGGACACCGTAGCATCGGGCAGCAGATCACCCGCGATCTGTTCGCGCACGAACTGGTCAAAAGGTTTATCCTCATTGAAGGCGTTGATGACCCAGTCGCGATAGGGCCAGATGGTGCGCGGGCCGTCGATGCTGTAGCCATTGGAGTCGGCGTAGCGGGCCTGATCCAGCCAGCGCCTCCCCCACCGCTCTCCAAAATGGGGCGAGGTCAGGAGGGCGTCCACGACTGCCTCGTAGGCGGCATCGTCCGGAGCCTGGGTGAAAGCCTCCACCTCTTCTACGGTGGGCGGAATACCGATGAGATCGAGGTAGAGTCGACGTATCTGGGTAACAGGCTCGGCCAGGGGCGATGGCGCAATCCCTTTTGATTCCAGGCGCGCGAGGACGAACTGGTCGATGGGGCCTCTCGCCCACGCCTCGTCCGTCACAGTCGGCACGTTGGACCATTCGGGAGGTACAAAGGCCCAGTGCTTCTCGTAGGGTGCGCCCTGATCCAGCCACTGGCCTATAATTTCGATTTCCGCCGGAGAGAGCCCGGGCTTCTCAACGGGCGGCATGCGATCATCGATGTCGGTGGTCGAAATGCGATCAAAGATCGCGCTCTCGTGGCGGCCTTCGGCGAAGACCCCCTTGAGGCGCTCGGGCGTGTAACCCGATTCCGAGGGCGCAATGTCCAACCGCAGATCGCCCTTTCGCTGCTTCACGTCCGGGCCATGGCAGGTGAAGCAATGCTGGGAGAGGATGGGCTTAACCTGATTGTTGTAGAACCCCCCGTGGGCCAGCGTCGGCGTCAGGCCAACACACGTGGCAACAACGAGGGCTTTTCTGGATAGTGTCACTAATCGCATGGCACCTGCTCACTTCCTGGGCGTACTGCACAACCCGCTCATTGTAACGGAAGCCGGGCCGGCTTTCACCCCGGCCGTGTTCCAATTTGGCGCGACCGAGGGATGTAGATGGGTAGGAAGTCTTCGAGTTAGTTCGCATCTCGACTCCGGGATCCACGGGAACATGCCGCCGCTTTCGGGGGGGCCTCGCTGGGTCGAACATTTGAAGTTGACGCGGGTATTTCTTTGTCCGATCCCGGTGCTCCGGCAACGCTTCAGCCCTCGAATCCCATTGATTCCAAGCCCCCGTCTGTGTTAGTTTACGCTCCCGTTAGGGAAACGGGAATCCTCCATGGTCCCTCGCCGTATTTCTTGGGTATTTTCGGGCGCGAATCGCCTCATTTCTTGGGATCGAATGGCTTATGTCGGATTTGAGCAAGCCACGGGTTGTCGCAATCATTCCCGCGCGCTATGCCTCGACACGCTACCCTGGAAAAGTCATCGCCCCCCTCCTCGGCCATCCGTTGGTGTACCACACGTGGTTGCGCGCTTCGCAGGCGTTGTTGGTGGATCGGGTGATCGTGGCGACGGATTCGCCCGAAGTGGTCGCGGCCCTTGCGCCCTACCCCATCGAGGTGGTGATGACGCGGGACGATCATGCGACCGGCACCGATCGCATTGCCGAAGTGGCGGCAAATACTGACGCGCAGATTGTGGTGAATGTGCAGGGCGATGAGCCCGCCATCGATCCGGCGGCCATCGATGCGGTGATCCAGCCATTGCTGGACGACCCCGCCCTGCATATGGCCACGGCGCGGCGGTCCATCACAGATATGAAATCGATTTCCGATCCCAATGTGGTGAAGGTTATTTGCGACAGTCGCGGCCGGGCCCTGTATTTCTCCAGGCTGCCGATTCCCTATATACGGGATGAAGCGGATCGTGCAGGCAATCCGACGTGTTACTGGCAGCATATTGGCTTGTACGTGTATCGCCGCGATTTTCTCCTGGCCTATACGCGAATGGCGCAGACACCCCTGGAAAATCTGGAGAAGCTGGAACAACTCCGCGCGCTGGAAAACGGCCATGAAATCGCGGTAATTGAAACGGACTATGAAGTCATCGGCGTGGATGTCCCTTCGGACCTTGACGACGTGAGCGAATTATTGCAGCAACGCGCTGCGAAGGGACAAGAATGACGCGATATGTGTTTGTGACCGGAGGTGTGGTTTCATCGATTGGCAAGGGCATCCTGGCGGCCGGTCTCGGCCTGCTGCTGGAGGCGCGCGGCCTGAAGATCGCCATGATGAAGCTCGATCCCTACATCAACGTGGATCCCGGCACGATGAACCCCTTCGAGCACGGCGAGGTATTCGTGACGGATGACGGCGCCGAAACCGATCTCGATCTCGGGCACTACGAGCGCTTCACCTCGTGCAAGCTTTCCCAGCGCAGCAACGTGACCACGGGCGGCATCTACAACGCCGTGATCCAGAAGGAACGCCGAGGGGAATACCTGGGAAAGACCGTTCAGGTTATCCCCCACATTACCGACGAAATCAAGTCGCGCATCCGCAAGATGTCCTCCGACGCGGAAGAGCCCATCGATGTGGTGATCGTGGAAATCGGCGGCACCGTGGGCGACATCGAGAGTCTGCCCTTTCTGGAGGCCCTGCGCCAGTACCGTCTGGAAGTTGGTCCGCGCAACTGCTGCTTCGTGCATGTGACGCTGGTGCCCTACATTGAGGCGGCGGGCGAATTGAAGACCAAGCCGACCCAGCACAGCGTGCGCGCCCTGCGGGATATCGGTATCCAGCCCAACGTCATCGTGTGCCGTACGGGCCCTTATGCCCTGAGCGACAGCGAACGCCACAAGATTGCCATGTTCTGCGACGTAACCGATGAAGCCATCATCTCCGCGCGGGACACTTCGCCGCTCTATGCGATTCCGCTGAATTTCAAAGCCCAGGGTCTGGATGACACGGTGCTGAACCTGCTCAACGTCCAGGCGGGCGAGAGTGACCTGACCGAGTGGACGCGGATGGTGGAGCGCCTGAAGGCGAGCACTCGCGAAGTCAGGATTGCCGCCGTGGGCAAGTATGTGGGTCACGACGATGCCTACAAGAGTATCAACGAGGCCTTTGTTCATGCCGGCATTGAAAACGATTGCAAGGTGAAACTCGAATGGGTGGATTCCGAGCAGTTCGAGAATGGCTCCACGCCCGAGGACGTGCTGAAAGACTTTCATGGCATCCTCGTGGGACCAGGATTCGGCAGCCGCGGGGTCGAGGGCAAGATCAAGGCCGTCACCTATGCCCGTACCCACAAGATTCCCTTCTTCGGGAGCTGCCTGGGCATGCAGGTGGCCGCTATCGAGATGGCGCGCAACTGCGCCGGACTCGCCAACGCCAATTCGACCGAATTCGATCCGGAAACGGATGCGCCCGTGATTTCTCTCCTGAGCGAACAGCGCGGTCTGAAAGACATGGGTGGGACGATGCGTCTGGGGGCGTACCGTTGCGAGCTCAAGGAAGGCACCCACGCCCATGCGGCCTATGGGCAGCCTGCGGTCGAAGAACGTCACCGGCACCGCTACGAGTTCAACAACCAGTTCCTCGATATTCTGAAGGAAAAGGGTCCGATGATCGTCAGCGGCGTCCACCACAAGGGCGACCATGAACTGGTGGAGATCATCGAGGTAAAGGACCACCCGTGGTTCTGCGCTTCCCAGTTTCACCCCGAATTCAACAGCACGCCCCTGAAGGCGCAGCCCCTCTTCCGCGATTTTGTTAAAGCCGCCCTCGAAAACTGAGGGGCCGATGAGCCCCCGCGACGGCGCCCTGCGCCTCCGACTCCTGCTTTCGTGGCAGGAGCGGCTGGCCCTGCAAACGAAGCGACGGCCCCGGGCGGAGCGCGTGGCGGCGAGGGAGCTCAAGGCACTGCGTCAGGAGGCGCGAAACGCCATTGAGACGACGGGCGAGCGGCTTCAGCGCGCGTTGGCGGCACAACAGCCCGAGGGCGAAGAAGTCGTGCGACTGCGCCACGACATCGCCCAGTTCAACCTGCTTCTAAAGGCCAAAGCTTCCCAGGAACTGGGCGGCTTTGCGGATCTGCCGCTGGACCAATATCCTGTGGAACTGGGCCTTCGAGTTCGCGGGAAATCTCTCGGGCTGGATCGGGATGATTTCATCACGATCGTGGTGTCCCTCATTCTCATGGTATTGATCTGCGGCGGAATCGCCTGGTACCACCTCTGGCGCGCGGAAGTATCCTTCCAAATCAGCCGACCGGGACCGCGTCATGTGGCGATCGAGTTTCAGAACCATTCAAGTTTCACCACATACCTCGTGGGGCCCTGGCCCGAAGGCAAGGCGAAATTCGATCACAATGATTTCGGTCTCGCGCTCCATTGCCGGGCCGCCGGTGCGGAGAAATTCCAGGATTGCACCAACCTTCGCGATGTCTGGACCTATCAGCGGCGCACCCTGTCGCCCGCCAAGCCCATTCAAGTGGAATCGGGCATGTCAGTCGTGGTCGTGCTGGATCTGACCCGTCTCGAGAGCGCCTATGGCATGCCCATCGCCGAAATACGCGTCGATTGCGGCACCGCGTGGCGCAGAACCCGCTATACCTTCACCGAGACCATCCGGACCGAATAAGCGCGCGGCGCGTCCCGCGCCCGTCCTCAGATGTAGCGCTTGAACAAGGGCCAGGCTTCCGGCCAGGTTATCTTCAGCTTCCGGCAGACATAGATGGGCAAATCGGTCTTGTCCCCGTCGACGAATGGCCGCCGGGTCCTCCCCACTTCCGTGACTTCACCGTAGACCCCTTCCAGCAAGGCCCGGTCATAGCCGTATGCGATGGCCACCGCGCCCCGGGTGGCCGTCTGTCCCCAGAGATAGTAATTATTGTTGCCACTCTGGGCCTCCGGCAACCCGTGGGCCCCGCCCCAGTAGTTGATGGAGCCCGCCATGCCATAGTGACTGGGGATGATGGCGCATTCGGCCTGCTCCGGCTCGGGTAGCGCGTGGAAGATCTCGGCAATCTGAATGACCTCCTCTTCCCAGTTCATCTGGTTGTAGTAGTCCCGCATCAGCCCGGCGGTATCTTCAAAGACCGGTTTGAAGATGTGTGCCTCGTACCACAGCAACTGAGGCTTTGGGAGCAGCGGCATGAGCGCCACGAGGAAGGGCGCCATCAACAGGCAGGCCAGGGCGGGCTGACCGCGGCGAAGCCAGAAACCAGGCTTCTCCGCCATCCACCGCTCATAGGTCACGCTGCCCGCCGCGATTACCATCGGAAACAGGGGCGCGAAGTAATAGTGCTTGGCGTGAAACACCAGCAGGACCGCCAGAAACAAGAGCACGATCCAGCCCAGCAGCCGATAGGGCTTGCCCGCTTCGGTGCGAAAATAGACCACGGCCCCGACGAAGAGTGCGGCGTTGAAGGGGTTGATAAACAGCAACTGCGACAGGAGGAACTCCCACTGGGGGATCTTGCGCATGGTGCCCTGGTTCAGGTTTTGAATGAACTCCAGCGTGGCCCATTCGTGGTGATATTGCCAAAGCAGATTGGGCATCACAAAGAACAATGTGACAAGTCCGCCCAGCCAAATCCACTGCTGACACAGGGCCTTGCGCTGAGGTGTAAAAAGCAGTCCGAGCGCCATGGCGAAGCCGAAGAAGAGGGTCGTGTGCTTATTGAGGAGTGACAGTCCCGCCAACGCGCCCACGAGCAGCCAGAGGCGCTGGGCATCACGCTGGAGGATGGTCAGCAGCGTCAGAGCGATTAAGAGGTAGAACGTCATCTCAAAGGCGGGGATATTCAGGAACATGGTGGCGCGGGGCATGACGGGTGCAAGAAAGAAAAAATAGAGGGCGCCGTAGCGGGCCACGCGCCCGCCACCCAGCCGTGTAGTCAGGACGACGGTCAGGTAGGCATTCAGGGTAAGTGCGCAGGCGAGGGGGAATCGAATGCCCCAGGAGGAATAGCCAAAGACATTGCCTGCGAGCCAGGTGAACCAGGGGACAAGCGGCGGGTGATCGACATAGCCCCAGTCCAGATGCCTCGCGCAATCGATGAAATAGAGCTCGTCGTGATAAAAGCCGTAGCGCCCATTAATGAGCATTTGGACCAGGAAGAACGCGCCGCAGAACGCGAAAGGGATCGGATAGAAATAGCGTTGGAGGAGATTCATGGAATGGGGGCCGGACAATTCGAAGAAAATACATCAAAAGAGCTCTGGGGATATAGTACCTTCAGCGGCGCGCATTGTTTCAGGCGAACTAGCTTCAACCCTTGCTTCCCTTGCGGCCCTCCCGCGCCCAGCGCTCTTCCACGAGCTCCCGGCGCTGCACCTGCGCATCGCGCACCCGGGGCATCCACACGCGCAGATCCTGGGAGGGCGTGAGCAGCTTTGTAATGAAGGGAACAAGCACGCTGTCGCTCAGGAAATCACAGAAGGAATCGTAGAGCTGGACGTGGTTCTTCATCCGGAGCCCCTCATCATACTCTTCCTCCAGAGTCACGTCGTCGAGATCGATAAAACTGAAATGGTGGCCATCGGCGGTGAAGATATTTTTCCCGGAGAGGTCGCCGTGGCGCGCGCCGCAGTCGGTAAAGGCGTTGATGGCCTGGGCCAGCGCACCGAGAAAGGCATGGATGGTATCGGCGCCGGCCTTGCGCTGGATGAGCATCTGGAGGAATCGCTCGACATTCTGCTGGCCGCCGAGGTAGGACGAAATGAGTACATTGCTGGTGATGATCCCCAGCCCCCCCCGCTCGATATAGGCCAGGGGCTCGGGCACGCTGATGCCGTTTGCGCGCAGGTGGTGGGCCGCAATCCAGCCCTGGCGGTAACGGGCGCGTTTGAAGGTGTGCTTGAAGGGGCCCGTGCCCCCCGCAAGCTGGCTCTCCTTGATCACGACCTCGCCGCAGCGCCGAACGCGGCTCTTGGCCGAGGACTTCAGCACCTCCCCGGGATCGGCCAGGGCGGCGAGAATCCTGTTCAGCGGCACATTCGGCGCGCAGTAAATCGTGGACCACCCGTTGCGGATGCGTGTGATGGACTCATTGATGACAGGTGTAGGCATGAACGTGCTTCATTTCCGCAGGGTATCCGACACCCCCCCCCGGATACGGTAAAGCCCGGAGAGCCAACGGGGTAACCCAAGTTTCCCATAGCCCTCGAGAATAGAATCGAAATTATCCAGAGATCGCCCGTGCTTTTCAAGGGAGCGTCGAAGCCGGAAGAGATTGCGCGCCCGCGCGAGGTTGGAAAGGGGCTTTCCCGTGCGCGCGTTGTCGAAGTCCAGGAGCCAGATCTGCGCGCCGTCCGTCATGATATTCTTGACCTGAAGGTCGGCATGCCAAAACTCAAGATCGTGCATTTCCCGGATTCGCTGGCCGCAAAGGGCGAGTATTTTCGGATCAGCCGCGCCGTCCGCGAGGTATTCGAGAAGTGTGCCCGCCTTCAGGCTGCGCGTCGCGATGGCCCCCCGATACAACAGCCCGCGACGCGCCCAGACCACCCCGAGGGGCTCGGGGACGGCGAAACCCTTTTGATAGAGGGAAAGATGAACGCGAAACTCCGCCAGCATGCGATTTCCGAGAAATGCGTCCTCCGAAACACGGGCGATGAGTCCCCCGCGCCGATAGCGGCGCAATACGCCTTCGCCCACCGAAAGCGGGAAACGGCTGACTTGACCCCGCCCCGCCGCAATGTCCACGGAGCAGCCGTTATCTTCGAAGAGTGCGGCAGTGACCGCCTCCGCCTCCGTCGTCAAGACACAGCCCGAGCGCTGATTCATTTCACAAAAGGTATAGCCGGAAAACGTATCAGGCATCGTTCGGGCGGTTTCATCACGGTTGAGGGAAATGCGCGGCAAGCGCCAGCGTCCGCGCGACGGCCCTAGTGTATCACAGCCGCGCATGGTCTGACGCGCACATCGGTATTTCTGCGGGGAGAGGCGTAGTCCGTGCCGTGAGTATTACAGTAGCCACGAAGTTCGCGCGGGAGGACGTGGATGCACCGTCGTGTGGGAGTTGGACCTTGCTTGCAGGACGACCGCCGGCCAGGAGATGCGAAGAGGGGTTTAAGTACGAACTCCGACGATTGCGCTCCCCTTTCGGATTGAAATCTTGCCACCGATTCAAAATTTGAGTTCACGTGAATCGCGGGTTCAATATCGTGGTATTCGAAAAACAACATCCGAGCAAGAGGAGTCCAATTTCTTATGGAAACATCACATAGATTGTCGCTTTCGCGCCGCAGTACCTATGGTATATGGGTTACATTGCTTGCACCGGTTTTTACGCTGCAGGCCTCAGGCCAGGAAACGGCTATATCCGACACCAGGGCAGCAACTGCCGCCTCAGTTATGGTCCAGACGGACGAGCCGGTCGATTTGCGCACGCTGGTCGAGCAAGTGCAGCGCAGTGCCCCCGACGGTGGACGCGCCAACGGAGGATCGGTTCTGTCCGTTCGCGGGCGGCCCGATGGCACCATTGAGGTCAGGGATGCATCGGGAAAGCTTCTCCAGGAATATCCCCTCGACCATTTCTACGTCTCCGGTAAGATCTCCGCAGAGGCGGTTGAGAAGGTGAAGGCGCGCGTGGAGGTGCTGGAAAAATCGCTTGCTGATCGAAAGGGCAAGGAACAAGAGACTATCGACAAACAGACTGAAGCGGCGAAGGAGGCGGAAGCCAACGCGAAAGTACAGGAAGAAGCCAGCGAGGCAAAGTGGCGGGAGGACTTCAAAGCGAAGTCCGCGACCTATCTTGATCGAAAGACAAACAGCAAGGTAAATGCGGTAAAGATTGACGCGCGCGAAATCCGTGAAGACGGAACCTATCTCTACGAAGGAAAGGCGCTTAAACCCGTCCGGCTTTTCAACAAGGAGCGCAGTAGGTACGAGATGGCCATACCGGTTCCCGAGCCGGAGGAGTAACGTGGCGTTGGTCTACCGCGCGCTCAGCTCGTCGAGCAGTCCGGTCACCCCCGCAGTGAAGTCGGCCTCCGCCTGATCGGTGAAAACGGAGACACTGGGCTCGTAACCGCCTTCCGCGAAGGCGGCTTTGGTGGGCAAATAGAGCAGGGAGCCATTCGTGAGGCCGAAGTAGAGGGTGTTTTTGAAAGGGGAAGCGGTGCGGACGTTGAGGGCGATCTCGCTGAAAAGCTCCAGTGGCGCGGCCCAGACCACAGTGTCGTCATTGATGGTAAGGGTGTAAGCTGGCACCCGGACCAGGGGTTCGCCCTCGGGACTTGTGCTTGCGAATTCGGCGAGGGTGTCGATCCACCCGAGACCTTCCTTGCGCGGAGTGTCGATGAGCACCTTGGCCGTGACGAGTTTCACATCGCCGGTAGTGGTTCCGATGGATGCGTTGAGCGCCAGAATAGGTTCGCCTAGGGTGTCGTCGAAACTCCCGATGCGCGGGTCATTCGGATCGTTGCCCACGGTGGGAAAGGGCGCGACATTGCCCTCGGCGCCGTTGACGAAGAGCATGGGCACCCCGAGCTTTTCCTCCACATAGCTGGAGACCCAGCCAGGAGCATCCCCAGTGATGAGGGTGTTCCCGCCGTGGAGGCAGGTGCCGTGGATGGCGTAGTTGGCGATGAGACCGATGGGTGTGCCGTCGGGCCGCTCCAGGCGGATCAGGCCGAGCTGGCGATCGGTCGGGCCGTCGGGGTTTTCACCGAGGACGATCTTGCCATCGCGCAATTCCCGCCGATTGATGTTGGCGCGGGCCTCGCCGACGCCGATACCGAGCCGCGCAGGCTCGAGTTTCGCTTTCGCCTCCTTGACGCCGTCAATCAGCCCCCGATTCACCTTTTCCCAGTACACCGTATCCTCGGTCGTAGAGCGGTCGCCCAGCGTCCCGGAAAAGAAGAGCGTGCCCAGCTCCTGAGGACCCACATGGGGTGCTGAATGGGTGTGGGTGGTGGACCACCAGATTTGTTCGGGCTTGATGCCGGTCTCCCCTTCCAGCCGCACGCAGAAATCGCGGTAGAAGGCGGAGGAAATCGTGCAGATATCCGTGGAGACGAGGTAGAACGCGTTGGCGCCATCGTCCATCACCGCGATACGGTGGTAGAGCTTGTCGCGGACACCGGTGGACTGGCGCGGGGCGTAGCCGTGGAGCCATTGGGGCGTGTCGGGGGTAATGTCGACTTTGACGCAGGCCGCGCGGAATTCGGCGGCGACCGGCAAGGCGGCCAGGAGGATGGCAGCGAGGGTGATAGTAAGCCAAGGAAAAATTCTGGGCATGGGTGGCTCCTGGGTTGTAAAACTTCCGGGCATTATGCCAGTTATCCGAACGATCTATCCGATTCGACTGATCGGTCCGACTGGGGCCGCGCCTTCGGCGCGCAAACACAGGCGAGACACCTGTGCCACATTCTTGGCCATGCCCTCAGCTCAACCGCATACCGCCGATGAGGTCGGTGATATCTTCCACACCATGACGCGTGCAGTAATCTTCCAGGCCCTCGACGACCTTAATCGCAGCGTCGGGCTGGCGGAAGGAATAGCTGCCCACGGACACCGCCGTGGCGCCCGCCAGGATAAACTGCATGGCGTCACCCGCTGTGCAGATACCGCCCATGCCGATGATGGGGATTTTTATCGCCTTCGCGCAGTCCCACACCATTTTCACGGCGACGGGGCGAATCGCGGGGCCGCTGAGACCACCGACGATGTTGCTGAGAATCGGGCGGCGCGTCTCGGGGTCGATGCCGATGCCGAGGAGGGTGTTGATCATGGAAATAGCGTTCGCACCGGCCTCTTCCGCCGCCAGGGCGGGCTCGGCGATGTCGATGATGTTCGGCGTGAGCTTGATGAAGACCGGGAGGTTGGTCACGGCCTTGATGGCGCGGGTGTAGAGTTGAACCTGCTCCGGGATTTGGGCCACCAGGGTGCAGCCGCGCGCGGTGCGGGCGTCGTGGACATTGGGGCAGGAAAGGTTTGCTTCGATGGCGTCGGCCGCGCCCTCTTTCGTGAGGCGTTCCGCGAGCATGGCATAGTCTTCCGGGCTCTTGCCGTAGATGTTGCCGATGATCGTGCAGCCTTTGTCGCGCAGGAAGGGGGCCTTGTCGCGGAGGTAGGCTTCGATGCCCACGTTCTGCAGGCCGATGGCGTTGAGCATGCCTGCGGGCGTCTCCACGAGGCGCGGGGGTTTGTTGCCCGCACGGGGTTCGAGCGAAAGGCTCTTCGTGGTCACCGCGCCCAGGCGGGAAATGTCGAAGTAGCGGTCATATTCCTGGCCGTAGGCGAAGGTCCCGGAACCCACGGTCACGGGGTTCTTCATTCTCAGACCGCCAACGTTGACTTCAAGATTTGGCATCAGTACGCATCCCAATTAATCAATGTGCTCTCAAAGACGGGGCCATCGTAGCAGACGCGCACCATTCGCTCCGCCTCAATCTCCACGTTGGCCTCCACCACGCAGCCGAGGCAGACGCCGTCGCCGCAGGCCATCTCCGCTTCCAGCGAGGCCAGGCACGAAATGCCCAGCACCTGGCTGACCTCGTGGGTCGCGCGCATCATGGGCATGGGACCGCAGCAGTAGGCCCGAGTGCCGGGGCCGGGATCGAGCTGGCGCAGCACTTCGGAAGCGTAGGCCTTCACCCCCGCCGAGCCGTCGTCCGTCGCCAGGTGCACCTTGCAGCCCATCTGATGGAAATCCGATTCGCAGAGCAGCATGGATTCCGTGCGCGCGGCGATGATGATTTCGGGGGTGATGCCGAGCTGGCTGATGATGGCCTCGGCCAACGCGGGAAATGGCGCGATGCCGATGCCGCCCGCCACAAGAATATGTCGACTGAAGCTACTGTCCAGCGGGAAGGGTTTGCCCAACGGCCCCTGGATGCTGATGGACTGGCCCGGCGTCAGCTTGGACATCAGGCGCGTGCCTTCCCCTTCCACCTTGTAGAGGATGGAAACGCTGTCCTTGAAGATCTGCTCGAAACACATGGGGCGGCGGAGGAATGGGTAGAGCCCCTCCTGCACTTCGACCATGCAGAACTGACCGGGGGACGCCTGCTGTGCGATTTCCGGGGCGTGGAGAACCAGGCGGTAATGCTCGGGCGCCACCTCCATGTGGGCTTTGATTTCACAGGTCGATACGAGAGGCATACTTATCTCCGTTCATCTACAATCATCTGATTGCGCAGCAGGTTGAGGCTGACGCGGATACGCTCCGCCAGCACCTCGCCCACGCCGTCCACTTCGACGAGGTCATCTTTCGGCGCGCGGATAATCTGCTGCAGATTGCCAAAGCGATCCACCAGACTGTCGATGATCTGGGGACTGAGGCGATGGGTGCTCGTAAGCACACGGTAGCCACGGGGACTCAGGTAGGTGTCCACACTGCGCAGTTTGGGTCCGTAACCCATGGCCTGACTGATGCTGCCCAGATTGAGCAGTTCAGTTTTCGGAAGTTCGCTAATCTTCTCTCGGATGGTGCCAAAATTGGCGTTCGGTCGCTCGCGCAGGTAATCCTTGATCACCAGCTCCGCCTCTTTCACCGGGAGGATGAGCTCCTGAAGCTGCATCTCGATCAGGCGACCCTCGGTACCGAGTTCTATGATGTAAGGCTCAATCTCTCGTGCGATGCGCATGACCATTTCCATGCGTTGGATGGCCTTGCACACGTCGAAGATCGTGACCACATCCTGAAACTCGCGCACGGTCAGGTCCTGCATGGCCTGATTCAACACCGTGATGTACTTTTCAAGCGTCTGAACCGCCTGCACCGCCTTATTAACGAGAGTGGGGATGGAATCCAAAATCCTGCGTCGATCATGCACGTATAGCGTCACGGCGTTGCGGCGCTGGGATACGGCGATGACCATGCAATTGGCCTGACTCGCGAGACGCTGGGCCGTGCGGTGGCGCGTGCCCGTTTCATCGCTGTGCGTCTTCGCGGTCGGCTTCAGGAAGCGATTGGCCGAGTGGATGCGGCTGCCGTCTTCATTGAGGATGATGGCGCCGTCCATTTTTGACAATTCATAGAGTAGCTGGGGCGTAACCTGCTCGTCCAGCTTCACACCACCCTCCGAAAGGTCGAAAAGGCGCTTGGGTGAGCCGAAGCACAGCAGGGCCCCCGTGCCCGCCTGGAGTATCGTGGAGATGGCCTCGCGGATGATGGTTCCCGGCGCGATCACGAGGAGGGCGTCCCGGTAGGCCTCTTCACTGGTCTTTTTTTTGCGTCCGGCCAAGATTTAAGCCTCCAATGCCATTTCCAACGCTGTTTCCAAATCACCCACGGAGTGTATACGCACACCGCCCGCCACTATGTTTCTAGCACATCCGCGTGGCAAAATACACTGATTAAATCCAAACTTCTCTGCCTCCGCCACCCGCTGCTGCGCCATGTCCACCGCGCGCACTTCGCCCGCCAGTCCCACCTCGCCAAAAGCCGCCAGGGTTTCGGGCAAAGGAACATTCCGAAAACTCGAAACCAGCGCCAGCGCCACGGCGAGATCCGTTGCCGGTTCGTCCAGCTTCACGCCGCCCGCAACATTCACAAACACGTCCCGATCCGAGAAATGAAGTCCGGCCCGCTTTTCGAGCACCGCCAACAGCAGATTGACCCGATTGGGGTTTACCCCTGTCACCGTGCGCCGTGGCGAGCCCGCGTGGGTATCGCCCACCAGCGCCTGCACCTCCACCAGCAGTGGGCGCGTGCCCTCCACGCTGGGAATCACGATAGAGCCACTCACACCCTTGGGCCGCTCGCTCAGAAACAGCGCACTGGGATTGGGCACGGGGTGCAGCCCGCTCTCACGCATCTCGAACACGCCAATCTCGTTCGTCGAGCCGAAGCGGTTCTTCACCCCCCGGAGTATGCGCAGCGCCTGGCGTCCCTCGCCCTCGAAATAGAGCACGGTATCCACCAGATGCTCCAGCAGGCGCGGCCCGGCTATCGTGCCGTCCTTGGTAACGTGGCCCACGAGAAAAATGGGGACGTTGCGCCCCTTGGCGAGGCGCAGAAATTCATTGGCGCATTCGCGCACCTGACTCAAAGAGCCGGGCACACCGGAAAGCTGGCTGCTGTAGACCGACTGGATCGAGTCGATCACCACAAAGGCATAGCCGCCCTTCTGGATTTCCTTCGCGATACTGCTGACCGAGGTCTCGGTGTAAATGAAGAGGCGGTCATGCACGGACTTTAAACGGTTCGCCCGGAGCTGGGCCTGGCTGAAGGATTCTTCGCCGGAAACATACAGCACCTTGCCCGCATTCGCCGCGAGAAATTGCGAGAGCTGGAGCATCAGCGTGGATTTACCAATGCCGGGATCGCCGCCCACGAGGGTGAGCGAACCTGGAACGATGCCGCCACCGAGAACCCGATCACACTCCGAAAGCCCGGTGGAGATGCGCGCAGGCGGTGGATGGGTGCCGTCGGTCACGGGAATCGGCTTGCTGTGGGAGACGATGCTTGGCCGTTCGTGGGCGCCCTCTTCGGGGATCACTTCCTCCGCCAGCGTATTCCACTCGGCACACTCCGGGCATTTGCCCATCCACCGGGCCGTCACGGCGCCGCAGGACTGGCACACGAAGTGGCTTTTGCCTTTACTCACCGGCGGCCTCCCCCGCTGCCGCTTTCACGGGACGGGTCACTGCCAGCATGCCGACGTACTCCAACCCCGCGCCGTTGCGGTTGATGGCGGGCGCGTAGAGGCCGGAGAGAGATCCATCAAGATAGAGGGCGTTGTCGCAATGGAGCACTTCCGCAAAGAAAGATGCGAAGGTGTGAAGGTTCACGGGCCAGTTCGAGATGACAATCACCACCTCCTTCGGCGAGTTTACCCCGATACCGTTGCGCAGATTGAGACTCAAGGATTCCGCCTTGAACTTGGGATGGAGGGCGCCATCGATCACCAGCAGCGGGCCCGATTGGGTTGCCAGCACGGGCGAGGGTTTTTGGGCCTGATAGTCCTCGGTGGTGAGTATGCGAGCACCGCTCTTATCCACGAAAAAGACGCCATTGGGCTTCAGGGCAAAGTTGCTCTGGCTGCCTTTGTGCAGATTGAGCGCGCGCAACTCCACCGACTTTTCCACATGAAGACCGAGGGGCGTGCGGTCTTCGGCATAGATACCCGCATTGGTCGCCAGCACCAGTTCCTGCCCCCGGGATTTGAGATCATCCCGGAGCGCGTGGAAATTCTGGTACGCCGTGCCGTTGGCGCGCTTCCAGAAAAGCTGCAGTGAATCTTCTTCCAGCTTGATGCGCGCCACCGTAAAGGGCAGGTCGTGAAAGGTATGCTCCTCGAAGACAATCCCGCCATCAATGACGGGCCCCTCGCCTCGGGCTGCAACCGTGCCCGCGAGGATTGCGAAACAGGCTATAGCCCGGAGTAGGATGTGAGGAAGGGGCATTTTCGTGCTATTCAAGGGTTTGGACTCCGCTCCAGGAGCCACCTAAGTCCTTTATATACCGAGTGATAAGGATATCATACCGAAAGAGGCGAGGGCAAACGAAAAGCGCTTGTGCCGCCCATTTCGGTCGGATTTTCTCGATGACACGCTGTATCGATGCTACAATCCCAAAAAGTGCGCATGGGTTCCGTGGAAAGCGTGCAATACAGCGCGGCGAGTTGCTAGAATCCGCGTTTCGGGCCAGCCAACGCCACCGCGAGCCGCCCCGTTGACCCTGACTCCACCACCAACGACGCCAAGGATTGTCCCCCATGGAATCCCTTCGTTTTCTTTCCGCCGATGAAGTTCGCAGTCTGGCAGCCGAATTCGGCACCCCCTTTTACGTCTACAATGAGGCCACACTCCGCCAGCGCGCCGCCGAGGTGCTCGCCTTCCCCAATGCCTTCGGACTCACCGCCCGCTACGCCATGAAAGCCCTCCCCACCGCCGCCGTCGTGCGGGTGCTCACCGATGCCGGGCTGAATATCGACGCGAGCAGCGGCTACGAAGCCGAGCGGGCCCTGCGCGCCGGAGTCGCCCCGGAGCGCATCCAGATCACGGCCCAGGAACTGCCCCGGAATCTGAAGGACCTCATCGAAAAAGGCTGTCTCTTCAACGCATGCTCCATGAACCAGCTTCGCGCCTATGGCGAGCTCTTCCCCGGCGCCGAAGTCTCCGTGCGCATCAATCCCGGCCTCGGCTCGGGCCACAGCAATCGCACCAACGTGGGCGGTCCTTCCTCCAGCTTCGGCATCTGGCACGAACACCTCGACGAGGTGAAGGCCATCGCGGCGGCCCACAGCGTCCGAATCACAGGCATGCACACCCACATCGGCTCGGGTTCCGACCCCGACACGTGGGCGCATTGCGCGGGCTTGTCCCTGGGCATCGTCGAGCACCTGCCCGAAGTGACACGCCTCAGCCTCGGTGGCGGATTCAAGGTGGGCCGAATGACGGGAGAAATCTCGGCGGACCTGCAGATGATCGGCGCCCGTGTGAAGCAGGATTTTGAAGCCTTCGCCCAGACCCACGGACGCGAGCTGCACCTGGAAGTGGAGCCCGGCACCTATCTGGTCGCCAATGCCGGCGCGCTGATCTGCACCATCATGGATATCGTGGACACGGGCACGGAAGGCAACACCTTCCTGAAGATCGATGCGGGCATGACGGAAATCGTGCGCCCCGCCATGTACGGCGCGCAGCACCCCATCGTGGTGGTGCCGAAGGAAGACGGCGAGCGGAGCCACGGCAATTATCTGATCTGCGGCCACTGCTGCGAAAGCGGCGACATCCTCACGCCGGAGCCGGGTAATCCCGAGGGCCTGCTGGCACGGGATCTGACCGAAGCGCGCCTGGGCGATTACCTCGTGATCGAAGGCGCGGGCGCCTACTGCGCGGGCATGGCCTCGAAGAACTACAACAGCTTCCCCGAATGCGCGGAGACCCTGCGCCAGACGGACGGCAAGGTGCGCCTGATCCGCAAGCGCCAGGAACCGGAACAGGTCTGGGCGAATGAGGTGATTTGACCGATAGGACGAATAGGACCGATTGACCGGATCATATCGGTCCTATCCGTCTCATCCGTCCTATGCCTTACTCCCCCGACACCTCCGCTATCAGCCGCTTCGTGGTCTCCAGCATAACCCGCTCCACGTCCTCCGAGAAGAAGCCCGCCTGGGTGCTGAGGTCCTTGCCCCAGAGGTAGGT
>JBHEKR010000583.1:0-4833 GCA_041859365.1 Candidatus Hydrogenedentales bacterium | reverse complement strand
GGCACCGCCGAGAGGGCGGACGCCTGCTTGAGAAATGTTCTGCGGCTGGATTTCATGAAATGATTCCTTCGTTGAATCTGGTTCCCGACAGTCGAGGGCCAGCAGGATCCCACAAAAGCACGTCAAATCACAAGCGCGCGGGGGCGGAATTGAGAATTGTGAATGGCGAATAGTGAATGGGGTGTCTCGGGCACTCGCTCCCCTTGGAGAGAACGAATTCACTATTCCTTTCGAATCGCCACTGCGATGTCCTCAAAGAACTCGGGCGACGTCAAGTGGATTTTCCCGCCGGTGTGCAAGATCGCAGCGCCCGCCGTCTTCTCTCCGGTTTTCGTGTTCAGCCACTCGACGGTGTAGGTGCCCTCGGGCAATTCCAGATCGAATTCCGCCGACATCGGCTTGCCGGCCTCCAGCGCTTCCTTTTTCATACGCAGGTAAACCGCATAGGCAACGCCGGGCTCGGCGAGGGCCTGGGCCCGCACGGGCTTTGACACTTTGCTCACCAGCGACAGGGAGGGTTGCATTTTCACGAAGTCAAAACTCTCGATGAACTGCTTCAGCGCGCTGATCTGCTTGCGGATGGCCGGGCCACCGCCACCGGGCGACTCGAAGGTCGTGAAATCACCCTCCGGGTGCTTCGCGGTGAAGGAGTAGTCGAGGTGGTTAAAGACTGCGCCCCCCGCCAGAATGAAATCCCACGCCTCGCTGCGGTAGGGGAAATCTTCCTTGCCGCTGAACCCCGTCTCGTTGTCGCCGATGACGCGATTGTGATGGTAGTTCATGGTTACGGCTTCGGGGTGGGCATAGTGAAACTGGAGCACCTTCACCTCAGGGTGGGGATTCTCCACCTGGGCTTTCTGATTGGCGATGTTCAGCGAAATCAGATGGCGCACGCCGAGCTTCGTTTCTTCTTCCACGATCATGTCCACGATCCGGTGCTGAAATTCCATGTTTACCGTATCGTCGATGTAGGGCTCGTTGCACACTTCGTAGATCAGGTTATCGAAGTCTTTCAGCTCCTGCGCAATCTTCCGGGTCAGGGCGACCTGGACTTCGGTCAGATCGTCGTGCATGAGCTTGAAGACTTCCTGGCGCGGACAATCCCCGACGCCATTAATGTTGTTCGCCGCGTTCATGGGCGAGGCGGCCCAGAGGGGATCTTCATAGAGCGTGCAGAAAAGGGTGAACTCCACGACGACGCCGGCTTCCGACGCCTTGGTCATGTAGTCCTTCAGTCGCTCGAAATAGGCGGGATCCCACTGGGTCAGGTCGAACTTCGGGCCGCGATCATTCGTGCCCATTTCGGCGCTCCGGGCCCAGGGCGTGATGTAGCGCGACGGCTCCGGCGCGAGGGTGTTGTCCGTGATGCCAAAATTGTGGGGCAGCTCCACATAGCTTCCGGAAAAGGTCCGCGTGAGATTCAGGCCGTCCTTTTGAAGGGCCTTAAAGTAACGGGCGTAGTCAAAATCGAGGTTCATCAGCGCGCCATAGTGCTCGCCGGAGGTGATCAGGACGGTGGACTTGTCGCGCCACTGGAAGTAGTGGGGATTTTCCGGGTGGAGGGAGATTGGCGAGGATGGCGCCGCATAGGACCCCGCAGAGATCACGATTGCCCCGAGGGACAGTGCCAGTGCAAACAAACGATTCATAGGGTACATCAATACAATCCTTAAACTTGAGATCGGTCAATTCTTAGTTTCGACCATTGAAGCACCGAAAGGACTGTTGGTGCAAGTATTGACGGCTCACGGGTTCGGAGCTGGACATCATTTTAACCGCGATAGAACGCAAAGGGCGCAAAGGAAAATGCTCCTTTGCGCCTTGTATGTTCTTTCGCGGCCAGGACGAACCGATGGTGTCAGGAGCTTGCGCTCCGCTACCGCAATTCCAGCGCGCTCACGTCAATCTCATAGGCCACAGGCTCCAGCCCCTGCTCCACGACGACGTAATAGCGGCCGGGTTCGTCAAAGACCCGGGTGCGCATGCCGAGAAAGTCCGAATCCGCGATGCGGGTAAAGGGCTTGCCTGTTTCGGCATCGTAGAGCGTGAGGGTGAATCCCGCTTCCGAGCCCGATCCGACCAGGCTGCAGTCAAGTTTCCATATCCCGGGTCCCACGGTAAACTCCGGCAACTGGGTCGAGGCAAGGCCCCGCCACGCGTCGATGGTGAGCGCGCGCATACGGGGTACATAGTCCGTTTCCGTGGCCTCTTCGAGGGCCGCGGCGCGCACCTGCTGGTCACCAAGACGCCGCTGCTCGTCATGGCTCTTGGCCACCGCCGCTTTCGCCGCGCGCTGCTGTCGGGTCATGGCACGCTCGACGTAGTTCAACTGGTTGCCATACGCGTTGGCCTGCTGCGCATAGGCCTGCTCGACCGCGCCAATGCGGCTGTTCGTCCGGGAGCGCTCAGCCATGGCGGCATCGTAGAGGGAGGAATCTTCCGTGTACCACCAAATCGGAACGGTTCGCAGGCCTTCACACTCGTCGTGGTAATAGGCATAGGTGCGGTAGTAGCCTTTTGAACTTTCGTAGGCGTTCAGGTAGAACTCGGAATTGTCCTCCGCCTGTGCCTGATCCACGGCGTAGGCACGGGCCTGGGCCGCCGAGACGAGTTGCTGCTGCACGGCGCTCCGTGTGCCGTCGAGCTGGTTGAGCTTCGCCAAGGCGTTCTCGTGATCGGCGGCGCGACGCGCGGTCCGCTCGGCCTGTGTCTCATAAAGACCGGCCTGAATATCTTCACGGAGTTCTTCGGGGAGGGTCTTCCAGTGGGCCAGTTGGGCCTCGAACTCCGCCAGCCCCTTCATCTGCCGTCGGTGCTTGAGCAGATCGCCGCTCAAAACCGCCGTCTCCGATATCTTCGCCACCTTCGCGGGCGCTTCTTCGGCCTTGTTCGTCGATTTTGGGGCCGCCTTCCTGACGGGAGCCTCCGCACGAGTCACGCCGATATTCGCGTTGTAGCGCGCCAGCAACGCCTCCCGATGGGCCGCGTCGTTACTGATTGTCACCTCCGACACCGTCGTCATCCGCTTGCTCACCCGCTCCATCCGGCCCGCATCAGGGTGGTAGATGTAGTAGAAGTCCTTCCCCTCGCGAATATAGACATCCCGGTAGAATTGGCCCCCCACCCGGATAGAATCCGCCGAAACGACCGCCGGTGTAAGTAGCGCAGCCAGAATAAGATAGAACCGTTTGCCCATGACCATGTCCTTTCCAATACGTTCAGACCACGACACGTACACC
This sequence comes from Candidatus Hydrogenedentales bacterium, assembly GCA_041859365.1. Taxonomy (GTDB): domain Bacteria; phylum Hydrogenedentota; class Hydrogenedentia; order Hydrogenedentales; family JAEUWI01; genus JAEUWI01. The sequence continues at coordinate 1,594 of JBHEKR010000583.1, read as the reverse complement.
TTTCTCCTCATGAGTATTGGACGAAATTTGGCGGGGCGTATTCAAATTGACCCCGGGGACGGACCCGCGCCGGGGCCCCAGCCCGCACACAGGCCTCCCCGATGCCCAATGCCCCGCCGAATCCGACAGGGCACACGTCAAATGCGTGGGCCTGTCCCTGTGGATGCCTAGAACGAACTCGAACAATCCAAGATACGATTCCAACTTATCCTCCCTGCCCCGCCAGCAACAAGCCCTCCAGATCCCGAGCGCGGGTATACATCGCCAGTCCCCCATCCTCCGTTCTCGGCCATTCATCCACAGGCCGATCCCAGTAGAGTTCTACGCCGTTCTGGTCGGGGTCACTCAAGTACAGCGCTTCGCTGACGCCGTGGTCGGCGGCGCCGTCGAGGGGGATTCCCGCGTGCTGAAGGCGGCGGAGGGCGTCGGCGAGGGCGGCTCGGGTGGGGTAGAGAATGGCGACGTGGTAGAGGCCCGTGGCGCCGGGCGGGGGCGGGGTGCCGCCGCGGCTTTCCCAGGTATTGAGGCCGATGTGGTGATGGTAGCCCCCGGCGGAGATGAAGGCGGCGTCGCGACCGTAGCGCTGGGTAAGCTCGAAGCCGAGAACCCCGCAGTAGAAGGCGAGGGCGCGCTCGAGTTCGGCGACTTTGAGGTGGACGTGGCCGATGCGGACGCCGGGGTGGATGGGGCGATCAGAATCCGTTGTCATTGGCAATTCGGCGGCTGGAAAGCCCCCGCTCCATACGGGCAGTGCGGACGTTATCTGTGATGTCGTGCGTGGGACCTGCTGCCGACTGTGGCGCTACCGGTACGGGCTGCGCCTCCGCAGTGGCCTTGTTCACGGTCTCGCTGACCCACTTGGTGTTTACGTCAAGCCGGCCCTGGCTGAGAGAGGCACCGGTGATACGGTGGCGTCCGGCGTCGAGGCTGATGCGGACTTTGCCGTCAATGAGTTCGCCGGTGAGGGGGGTGCGGTCGAGTCGGAGCTTTTCGGGACCATCGAGGGCGAGGGTGAGGGCGGTGAGCTTCGCCGTGATGAGATCGATAATGCCTTCACGGAGATCCCAGGCGATTTCGACGGGCACATCGCTGCGAAGGAGTTCCCGTGCGGCGGTGAGGTCGAGGCCATAGAGGTGGTCGGCCTCCAGGAGCACGAGCGCACCTTCGAGGCCGTCGTGGGCGCTGGTGACGGCTACGGCCGCATTGGGCACGCGCAGCGCGGCGGCGTTGGCGCCGAGGGGCGCGCAGGCGATAGTGCCCACGGCACCGCGACCGATGAGGGAAAAGAGGTGCTGGGCTTGACCCGCCACGGCGGGCCCGATGGAGGTCAGGGTGACCACCTTACCCGCGACGGCAAGGCTCATGGCGCGACTGGTCTGAAGGGCGGGCACTTTGTCGGTATTGTCCACGCCCGGCAGAAGAAGGGCGCTTGCGCCGGGCCCGATGGCCCAGTCGCCTTCGGCGGTCTCCCACGAGAGCTGGATTTCGAGGTCGGCGGCGTCGACGCAGGGTGTGAGGGTATCCAGCACGAGGGTGTAGTGGCCGCGCCGGTTGACGATGCTGCGCCGCCAGACGGCGGTCGGGTCGTTGGGCA
>JBHEKR010000300.1:0-4474 GCA_041859365.1 Candidatus Hydrogenedentales bacterium | reverse complement strand
CGCAGCTCCACCCCCGCCAGCCCGGTCGTCTCGCAGAACGTGATCAAGTCGTCCAGGGCCATGTCCTTGCCCATGTTATAGGTCACCATGCCCAGCTTGAAGGCCGGCGCCGGCAGGGGCGGGGTAGCCGCCTGCGCTTGGGCGGCGCCGGGCAACAGGGCTGCTCCGGGCAGTAGTGCCGCACCCGTCAGAAAGGATCGACGATCCAAGGTAGACATCGGGAAACTCCTTCTCCGGGGAACCTTCCCCAGGATTTCCCGAGAGCATAGCATGTCCGCGTGGCAAGCCGCCGCCCGCGCTGCGGGGTATGCATGCGCGGGCGGTACAATCAGCACCCTGATACTGCCTCGAGGAGGGCACGCCCATGCGGGATCACTTCATTCAGATGTGGCGGTACACTGCCTGGGCCAACGAGCGCGTGCTGGCAGCCGCCATGGCGGAAGGCGGCGCAGAGAATCGAAGGACGCTCAACCACATCGCCGCGGCCCAATCCATCTGGCTGGCCCGGGTAGCCCCCGGCTACTCTGCTACCTTTGGCCTGTTTGAGGACCATGCCCTGGACGCCTGCGCCGCCGAGTTGCAGCGGGGGGTGGAGGGGTGGATCGCGTTTCTGGAAGGCGTTTCCGACGACCAGTTCGGTGCGTATGTCGACTATGCCAACCTGCGCGGGGAACCCCAGCGAAACCTTCTGCACGATATCGTGACCCAGGTGACAAACCACGGCACCCACCACCGTGGCCAGGTCGCCACGCGGTTGCGTCTGGCCGGCCACACGCCGCCGGTCATCGACTACATCGCTTGGATTCGCGAACAGGGTGCGGGGTAACGGGGCACCTCCCCGGGGGTATTGATCCCAGAGGGCACAGGGCCTATGCTGATGCCGACGCGCCATCTTCGTGGCGTGGAACCCTTGGCCCGCGCCACGAGACTGCCCATGCTACGCACCCTAACCGTACCGCTGTTATTGGCCCTAAGCCTTGTGTGGCTACCCGGTTGCCCCACGCCCGTTCCGCCCGTGGCGCGCTTTACCCTGGATATCGACGAAGGCGTGCGGCCCTTGACCGTCCGTTTCACAGACCAGTCCGAACAGGGCAGCGACCCGATTCTCACGCGGGCCTGGTCCTTTGGCAATGGGCAGTGGCAGTTTTTCCAGGATCCGGTCTATACCTACGTCTGTGCCGGCGTATACACGGTAGAGCTGACTGTCGTGACCGCGGCGGGCCGTTCGACCGCATCAGCCCAAGTGACCGTGCTTGTTGGCGACGATGGTGATTGCGCCGGCGAAGGGGAAGGTGAGGGGGAAGGCGAAGGCGAAGGTGAGGGCGAGGGCGAAGGCGAGGGCGAAGGTGAGGGCGAAGGTGAGGGCGAAGGTGAGGGCGAAGGCGAAGGCGAGGACTCGCCACTGCAGGTCTCCCGTGCGTTCCCCAACGGCGATACCTATACGCCGGGCGAGCCGCTGCGCATTTCGATCACCATGACCTACACGGAGTCGCCCGGCATAACCTCGCTGGGCGTCGTGGATACGATGCCCGCAGGATGGAGTTTCTCCAAGTTGATTCAAGGCTCAGCGGGAGCCCCGGCCATTGTGCCCGCAGTCGGCCGCACCGGCAAGCTCGAATTCGCCTGGATCAGCGCACCGGCCTTTCCCACGACCTTTACCTACGAAGTGATTCCGTCCTTGGCGGTTTCGGGCGATCAGGAGTTCTCCGCGCAGGCCGAGTTCCGGACCACCGGTGGCGCCCAGAAGAGCAACATCGCCAAGGATACCGCGTCCCGCGCCAAGGGGCTGCATGAAGGCTTTGCCCCCGTGGGCCTGTCCAATCTTCTCGACGCCGTGCACACCTGGAACACGAGCGACCAGACCGATCTCAGCGATCTGTTGGAAACGGTGCAACGCTACGGGGCCGACCGACCCGTGCCCCCGCCGGCAACCGCCCCCTGATGGCCGAAGGGCCTACAGGGTGCATTTGGATTGACGGCGACGCATGCCCCAGGGTCATTCGCGAGCGAGTGGAGCGGCAGGCGCTCCGGCGCGGCCGGTCGATCATCCTTGTGACGAATCAATCTCGCCCTGCCCAAATGCCGGAAAGCGTGCAACACATTCGCGTCCAGGACAATCCCGATGCCGCCGATGACTACATTGCAGAGCGGGTGCAGCCCGGGGATGTGGTCATCACGGACGACACGCCCCTGGCGGCGCGCGTCGTCGCCGCGGGCGGCTGGGCGCTGACGACACGCGGGAAAATCATGTCGGAAGCCAACGCCCAGGATCGCTTGGCGACCCGGGATTTGTTGAGTGGCCTACGTGATCAGGGCCTTCCTATCGGTGGTCCTTCGCCCTTTTCGGACGCGGACATCCAGCGATTTGCACAGGCATTGTCTCAATTGTTGGATCGCCGCCCGGTATCGTAAGTTGTTGTATTCAAGTGTTTTGTGAATACAAATGCGAATTTTGTTCACAAAAAAGCGGGCGAAATTGCCGGTAATGCGGTATACTCGCTGTGCCCGTTGGGGCACTTGGGCCGGACAAAGCAGCCACAATCAAGTGGTTCTTGGATTTCGGAAGGCACCCGTGGCACACTATTTGATTGCAGGAAATCACCGATGTCCGGTGGTGCTGGTATGCAATTTCTGAATAATGGTTAAGACATTCAATTTTTGGGGTAACTGCGTGAGGACTGCGGGCCGCTCAAATCGGCCCGTCAAACCAAGGAGATGATAGTAGTATGAATGGCATGAGGAAATTTAGTTTAGGCCTGCTGTTGACGCTGACCGCGTTGCAGCCGGTCAACGCGGTCGCTGCGCCCATCGTCATCAATTTCTGCGAGCGGTTCGAATCGTTCACCTCGTCTTCGTTGGTCAGTCTGTTGTCCAACGACATCAAGGTGTTCTTGGGGTTCTTCGATCCCGCCGTTGCCGACATCAATGGCTCGTTCAATGTCGATGATTCCGGGGATAACCTGGAACTTGTCGTCAATGGCAACGATATCCCGGATGCGAACAACGAGTTTGCACTGCTCGCCGCCATTTTGGCCAACGAGTCCTTCGACAATGGCACGTTGACCCATGCCCAGGTTCGGGCGGCTTGGGAAGCCAACCAGACGCAGCTGCAGGCCGATATGGGTGAGTTGTATGTCATCGTCAACGGCGGACTTCCGGGCTTATTCGAAGTGCTGAACGCCTATCTCACCATCGGCGGCGGTTCGTTCAACGTCGTCTCCGGCACGATACCGGAAGAACCGATCGTCGTGAGCGGCGAAGGATCCTTTGGCTTCGTGGGTGCACTGTTTGCGCTGCTGGATAACGTTGTGCGCGCTGAGCTGGGCGCAGGTTTCGCCAATCCCAACCTCAATTCTGCCAGCTACACGGCCCTGCCTGCGTTACAGTTGGGCGGGGACGCCGACGGCGATGGCTTTTCGAACATCTGCGAGTTCCGTGCCTTCACGCCGAGTGTTTGCGCAGGCGACACCGCGGGCGCGGGTACGCTCTACGTGGCCGCGGCATTGGATGACGCCATCGTGCCAAACGGCTGCTTCGCCGAGGAAGCCGATTGCCTGATTGACCTCAGCTTTGAGAACATCGTCCCTGCCATCACCAGCAATACGGTGGGCAATGCACGTCTGCGCGCGTTGCGCAATGACGTCACGGACGAGACCCGCTATTTGCTGAACATCTTCCACACGATTCCCTTCCCGGGCCAGGCGGCCATCCATGTGGGCGCCGCGGGCGAGAATGGCGAGCGCATCATTGACTTGGGTCCTGGTGCCGCGCCGATTATTTACAACCTGTCCGTGCTCGACGTAAAGCGCATCACCGAAAGCCCGTCCTACCTTGTCATCACGAGCGTGGATGGCCTGGAAGATGAAGAAGACCCGAACTCCGTCCGGCCTGGCTTCCCCGACGGCGAACTTCGCGCCCAGTTGGAATGCGAAGGCTTCAACGCCGATGAATGGACGCAGTTGACCGAATGCGGTCCTTACGCCATGGATGGGGCGGCCTTGGTGCCGCCGTTGGCGCACGCGTTCACCGGCACGACCACCGTTAGCACCTGGTCCAGCAGCATCAGCGGCGAGACCGCCACGGTGCTGGAAGTCACCAACGACCTGCCAGAGCTCGAAGCGCTGGCCGCCTTCTCCGGGGTTCCCGGCGCGAACGGTACGCTTCTGTTCCGAACGGACAAGGACATCACTTCGCAGTTCTCCTACCAACTCAGCGCAGACGAGCACACCGCCTTCTCTGCAGTGACTGACTTCTACTTCATCGTCAATCCCTTCAATCCGGACAACCTGACCCTTCCCCGTATTCGCGGCAATGGCAATGCAGCCTCTTGCGTCGAGATCGGTGAAGGCGAAGGCGAGGGTGAAGGCGAGGGTGAAGGTGAAGGCGAAGGCGAAGGCGAGGGTGAAGGTGAAGGTGACGGCGAAGGTGAAGGTGAAGGCGAAGGTGAAGGCGAAGGCGAAGGCGAAGGCGAAGG
>JBHEKR010000295.1:0-5049 GCA_041859365.1 Candidatus Hydrogenedentales bacterium | reverse complement strand
CGGTACCGCTGCGGGCACGGCCACGGTGAACATCACCCCGCCGCCGGCCCCCCCGGTCATCCAGGGCCTGGCCCGCGAAGGGAACGACATCCGCGTGACTTGGAGCGGTCCCGGCGGCTTCACGAACCAGGTCCAGGCGGCCCCGGGCGGCGCGCAGGGTGCCTTCGCCGACAACTTCGCGGACCTGGGCGGGGCGATCGTCCTGCCCGGTTCCGGTACCGTGACTACCAACTACCTGGAGGTGGGCGGCGGGACCAATTCGCCCGGCCGGTATTTCCGGGTGCGGCTGGCGTATTGATCCGGCCGCGCCTTGCCCGCGTTCCGCGGAGGAATGACCCATACGTAAACATCGGCCGGGGTTCCAGGCCTGAACGGGCGGGTGCATCGTGGTGGAAAAGGCGAGCAGGCGGCAGGCCCCGGCAAGAGTCGGCGGAACGGGCCCTGCCGGCGTACCGGGGCCTCCGCCCGGGGAGAGGCAGATGAGCAGCAGGCGTATTCACGGCGTGTTTCCAAAGGCGTTTCTGGCGGCGTGGGGATTGCTTGCCGCTGGCGCCAGCCAGGCGCCGGGCCAGGCGGTTCTGGTGGATTTCGGGACCGGCGCTTCATACCGCGGGGCGGGCGTTTCCAATCCGGAACCGAACGGCAACTATTGGAACGGCTACCATTCCGCGCTGGCCAACATGATCGACATTTCCAACCGCACCACCTGGATCGGCATGGTTTTCACCACGCCCTATGCCGTGGACAGCTACAACGGCCCGGCCGGAGCCGTGACAAACGATCCGCCCTCCGCCGCTGAAATCGCCGGCACGGTATTCGATGCCGCCGCCTTGGGCGACCTGGGGGCAACCAATGCCGTCTTCGACTATTTCGCCACGACCAACGCCGGGGGCACGATGAAGTTCACGCTGGGCAACCTGAATCCGGCCCGGCGGTACAATCTATCCTTCTTCGGGTCCAGGAAGTATCCGGAAGGGGAGCAGGCCGGCAGCCCGGATTCGCGTACAACGGTCTATGCCGCCACCGACAGCAACGGCGCGGTGCAGGCCTCCGTCCGCCTGGCGGTCGGCGTATACGCCGAGCACAACAGCAACCGCGTGGCCACGCTGGCCGCGCTGCAACCGGACACCGCCAGCCAGATCTACATCGAAATCCGCGGCCTGACCGCCTCCAATGCCGGCTACCTCAACTGCCTGAAGATCGAGGGCTACCAGCCTGTCCCCCCGGCGGCCGAGCAGACTTTTCTGATCGATTTCGGCAACAGCAGTTCCTACAACGGCAGCAGCGTGGCCAATCCCGACCTCAACGGGAACCACTGGAGCAGTGTCTGGAACGGCGACTTCTACGCCGATCTCCCCGATGCCTCCGGCCTGGCCGCGGCGGTTGACTTCGGCTTTGACTCCGCCGCCGGCACGGATGCCTACAACGGCCCGGGCGGCAATTACGACGCGGCCGCGCTCGGCATGCTGGGCGGCGCGGCCGACGCCGTCAACGACTTCTTTGTTTCCTCCCGCTTCCAGCTACAGGGGCTGGATCCCGCCAAAACCTACAGCCTGACTTTCTACGGTTCCCATTACTACAGCGCCGACGACATGACCGTGTATTCCGTTTACTCCGACAGCAGCTACACGGACCGGATCGCGTGGGTCGGCCTGAACGTCCAGGTGCCGGGTACCCTCGGAGCCAAGAACAACAGCAACACCTTGGCGGTGATCACCGGCCTTGCCCCGCAGGCGGGTAACGCCCTGTATGTGGCGTTCGAGGGCCGCAACGGCGCGGATGGCTACCTGAACGCCATGCAGGTGGACGTGCATGCGGCCCCGCCTCCCGGGAATGTCGACATACGGGAGTTCGCCATGCCCGCCGGTCTTCCTGCGCTTTCCTTTGTCGGCTCGAACGCCGTGAGCTACACGCTCCAATACACCACCAACCTGCTCGCGGGCGGCGGGTGGGGGGATGTCCTGTCCGGGGGCATTCCGGTCATGGCGGTGGGCGACGGCAAGACCCTCGCAACCGTGAGCGATCCCGATCCCGCCGACTCCCGGCGGATCTACCGCTTGATCCGGACGCCAGGGGGGCCAAGCTTTAGGTAAATCTCCCGATCGCTTTTGCCTGCGGCCGGCCTGCGGGATTCTCCTGCGCATGGCCACCGCCCTGCCAAAGGGTGTTTCAACCCAGAAAGGAAATGTCTACGTGAAGCCTTGCCCGATCCGCTCCTGTCTTGCCTTGGCCCTGATGCTCGCGGTCCCCGTCGCGTCCCTGGCCGCCGCCACCTACACCGATTCCCTCAAGGCCGCGGATACCGCCATGGGCGCAGGTCAGAATGACTTCGCCCTGTCCGAACTTGGCACCGCCCTGACCCAGGCGGCCAATCCCGGCGAGCGTGCCCTGGCCCTGGCCAAGAAGGGCTACATCCTGGCGTTCGTCAAGCAGGACTTCGCCGGTGCCCGCGCGGCCGTCGATGAGGCCCTATCGACCCCGATCGCCCCTGTGGCGCGTGTTACGGCCCTGCAGGTGCTGGCCCAGTGCAAGATGAAGGCGGACAAGGACTATGCGGGCGCGATCACCGATCTCCAAAGCGCCTTGGCGCTCACCGGCGTGGATTGGGCCAAGCCTGCCCTGAGTTTAACGCTGGGCGATTGCTATCGCGAATCCGGCCAGCTCGATTTGGCCCTGGCCACCTATCAATCCCTCATCGCCATGCCGAACGCCGATGCCGCAGGCAAGGCCGGCGCCTACCTGAACTCGGGCTTCATCTACCAGTACGACCGCAAGGATGCCGTCAAGGCCAAGGAGGCCTATGCGAATGCCGTCCAGCTGCGGCCCGACCTGAAGACCGAGGTGGCTGGCCACCTGAGCCGCCTGGCGCCTTGATGCCCGGGGCGTGAGTTCATTCCGGAAGGCTGGGCCGTGCAACGGCCCGGCCTTCTTTGTTATGGTTCGGATCCAGTCTATCGGAGAGTGCAGACATGAAAACGGCAGTGCGATTTTGGGCGGCGGGGTTGGGCTTGGCGGCGGGGTTCGGATTCGTCAGCGGGTGTAATTGGGCAGCACCGAAGAAACCTGCTGCGCCGCCGACGAACCCCGGCGCATCCGTGCCGTGGACGCGGTATGAGGCCGAAGAAGGTCAGGGCAGCGTCAGGGCGGCTCCCGCCACCCGCACATATCTCACCCCTGGATCCGAGGCCACTGGGCGCCGCTACATCCGGCTGGAGAAAATCGGCGACTACGTCGAATTCACCGTTGCCAAGCCGGGCAACGGCCTGGTCCTGCGCTATGGCCTGCCGGACAGCGCCGATGGCCAGGGCCTCGATGCCACCCTCGGCCTGTACATCAATGGCCAGCTCCAGCGAAAACTGCCGCTGACCTCCCGCTATGCCTGGAGCTACGGCGATTTCCCGTGGACCAACAACCCGGCGGCCGGCCGCGGGCACCACTTCTGGGATGAAACCCAGGCGGTCATTCCCGGTGTGAAACCCGGCGATGTCATCCGCCTGCAGAAGGACGCCGACGATTCCGCCGAATACTATCTCGTGGATTTTATCGAACTCGAGCAGGTCCCGCCCGCGCTTTCCCCGCCCACCAACAGCCTGTCCCTCGTGGAATTTGGCGCCGTCCCCGACGATGAAGGCAACGACGACAACGCCATGATCACCGCCATGGATGCCGCCAAGGCGCAGGGCAAGGTCCTGTGGATTCCGGCCGGCACCTTCATCCTCGACGGCGGGGTGAAGGGCATCGGCGGAGTGGCGATCCAAGGCGCCGGCATTTGGCATTCCCGCCTGACCGGAAACGCCCCGAAGTTCCACGGCCATGGCGAGCGCATCCAGGTGGCGGATCTCGCCATCTTCGGCGAGGTGGATCATCGCGACGACAACTTCCCCGACAACGCGTTCACCGGCAACCTCGGCGAGAACAGCGAAATCACCCGGGTCTGGATCGAGCACATGAAGTGCGGCGTCTGGTCGACCTCCGGCACGAAGAACCTGCGCATCACCGGCTGCCGCATCCGCAACATGATGGCCGATGGCGTGAACCTGTTCGACGGCACTTCCGATTCCCAGGCTGAACAATGCCATCTGCGCAATACCGGCGACGATGCCTTGGCTTCATGGTCGCCCTCCGGGAGTTGGTCGTCCATGCAACCGTGCCTGCGGAACCGGTTTCTGTTCAACACGGTGGAAACCCCGTGGCACGCCAACGGTGTCGGGCTCTACGGCGGGAACGACCACGAAGTCCGCGGCAACCTGGTGGAGGACACGGTTCAATCGGGCGGAGGACTGCTGATCAGTTCGGGCCATGGCGCCATTCCCTTCGCGGGCACGATCCGCATCGAGAACAACAAGTTCATCCGCACCGGCGGTGATTGCTATATTGACGGCCGCAATGGCGGCATGTAGATTCATGCCCATGAATCCGATATCGCCGCCCCGCTTATTTTCCGAAATCTGACGATCCTCGATTCCGCCAATGCCGGCATCACCATCCACGGGCCGCGGGCCGTCCGGGATGCCACCTTCGAGCAGGTGGTTGTCTTGAGCGGCGTGCAGCCCGACATCTTGATCGTGTCCGGCGCCGAGCCGGCCAATCTGAAGGCCGAAGGCTTGCGAATCGAAAGGCCTTGAGGCCGGAAAAACTTGAGGCTATGGGTAAGGTAATACGCGACGCTTTGCCGGCAGGAAAGGTCAACATGATCAAAGCAATCAAACGTGGACGCTGCACATTGGCGTTATCGGTCGTATTGGCCAGCGCCGCAGTTTGCGCCAATGGAATCCCGGACGATGTCGGTATGCGCGTGGAACTGGCCGGGAACGACGTTTATCGCGTGTCGGTCCAGGTTCCGTCCGGGCCCGGAAGCGAGCGCCAGGTTAAGCCGGTCGCCGGAAGCAATACGGTCCTGCGGATTGATCCGGATACGGGTGACATCTGCATTTACGCCGGAGCGGACTCCGCTGCCTCCATCCTGTGGCAGGGGCGTGTCCGGCCGCTGGCCGGCTACGGCCGGATGCAGGGCGCCGGGCTTGAATTGGAATGGGACGCACAGGCCGA
>JBHEKR010000514.1:0-11785 GCA_041859365.1 Candidatus Hydrogenedentales bacterium | reverse complement strand
TGGCGCTCGGCGCGCATGGTGTAGTTGGCGAGGGCCTGGTGGAGTCGCTCGAGAGGGTATTTGCGGTTGAGGGGCACGAGGCGGGAGCGGAGTTCGTTGTTCGCGGCGTGGAGCGAGACGCTGAGGCGCACCTGCCAGTCTTCGCCGGTAAAGCGCTCGATTTCTTTCACTTCGCCGGCGGTGGATACGGTTATTTTGCGGGCGCCGATGCCGACGCCGTCTTCGTCCATCAGCAGGCGTATGCTGGCGGTGACGTTGTCATAGTTGCGCATGGGTTCGCCCATGCCCATGTAGACGATGTTGGGGGTGCGCTCTTCGATGTTTTCGTCGCGGAGCATGTAGAGCACCTGCTCGGCGATCTCGCCGGGGCTGAGGTTGCGCGTGAAGCCCGCGAGCCCGGTGGCGCAGAAGTCGCACTTGAGGGCGCAGCCCACCTGGGAGGAAACGCAGATGGTGGCGCGCTTCTTATCGCGGATGAGCACGGACTCGATGGTCTCGCCGTCGTGGAGGCGGAAGAGGGCTTTCTTCGTGCCGGTCAATTTGGAGACATGCATCTCCACGAGCTCCAACTGGGAGCCGACGGCTTCGGCCTCCAGACGCTCGCGCAGTTCCTTGGACAGGTTGGTCATGGCGGCAAAGTCGAAGACCCGCTTCTGGTGGATCCATTGAAAGAGCTGGCGCCCCTGGAAGGGTTTCAGGCCAAGGCGTTCCGCCAGTTCGGCCTTGCTGAGATCGCTGAGGGCCAGTTTCATTCCACACCTGCTTTCTGTTTCGTTCCATTAACTTCGCTGAATCCCGCCGCCAGCAGTTCCGCCCGCTTCGCGTCGATGCTCTCCATCGCCGGGGGCGACGCCTGATTCACTTTGACCGAGGGCGGACTCATGTAGAAACTCATCTCGGCCTCGTAGGCCGGAAAGGTCACCGTGGACCGCGTCGGCAGGACGACGCCGCCGAGCCGCTGCCAGGCCTCGCAGGTCGTGCGGCCGACAAGGGACTCCTGGTCGTCGAAGATCTGGCTTTCCAGCACGCACCAGCCTTCGGGCAATTGCGCCACGACCAGCCTGCGCTCCACCTTTCTGCGCCGTCCTTCGCCGTGAATCGCCAGCACCGCCTGGGCGGTCCCGGCATCATAGGATTCCAGGACGAAGCGATTTGGGTCTATGCCATCAAGCAGGCCGATGAGGAAGAGTTCACGAAATATCTGGGACGGGGCGATGTCCAGGGCGATATCTTCGAAGTGGTCACCCTCCGCGCCATGATAGAAAGTCTTTTCCGAGGGCAACTCGAGAAGGAAGCGCCCGCCGTCGCAGTAGATCCGCACTACGGCCCCTTTTCGGCCCTGGGCGAAAAACTGAGCGGGCTCGGCAAAGTGCACCCGGCCCTGGGTGAAGCGCTGGATGCCCGCTTCGCCGGGGAGGCGCATACGGATTTCGCCATTGCTGGCCAGATTGGCGAAGTGGCGGTCGGGCGCCTGCAGGCTCTCCAGGATCGTTGCCACCTGGGGCGCGCCGGGCGGCAGACTGACCTCCGGGGCCCCCTGCCGGGTGTGAACACATCCCGCCATTGGCAGAATTAGAATTAAAAGCAGTAAAATAGACCGCATGCGCCGCTCTTTATCGTGTTGGAAGTAGACAGGATGGGAATGGCCCTGCAAGGTTTGAAATCCCCTGGGGCATATGGTATAGTGTGCCGGTTTGATGGGCGCAGTATACCACGCCCATTGGGGTAATCCCAAAGCATTTACGAAAGTTGCAGGTCTGTGCAGGGTATGCCGTGTCCTGCACGGGCTCTTACGCGTTTTGAAACCGCGCTGTGTGATGCAGTGCATGAACATCCGGGCTGCTGGCGCCAGTGATACTGGTGAATTGGTCTGCGGCGCTTGTTCAAGAGAAGGAGATAACAATGGCAAACGTATGTGAATATAGCGGTAAGCGCCCCCACGTGGGCAACACGGTCGTCCGTCGCGGTAAAGCGAAAAAGGGCGGCGGTATCGGTCTTAACGTGACCGGCATCTCCAAGCGCCGCTGGAAGCCGAATCTTCAGACGATCCGCGTGGTCGATGAGAATGGCCGGGTACACAAGGTCAAGGTTTGCGCGCGCTACATCAAGGCCGGTAAGTTCACCAAGTATCCCCGTGGCAGCCGCAAGGCCGCCCTGGCCGCCGCCGGTTCCTGAACCGCGACATCCGACAAGTAGAAAACATTTCGCGCCCGGTAGCTCTTTGGAGATACCGGGCGCGTTACTTTTGTTTTGGGGAGGGACTCGCACCTCGTGAATATTTCGACCACACGACGCTCGAATCTCTCAAACCACGGCCGGTAGCGACCGTGTTGTCAACGCGCGTGCCTGTCCCAGTGGATGGGTGGTGTGACTCGGATCGGTTCGCGTCGCTGTTCCAGCTTCCATAGGGACATGCTGCCGCGCTGATGTGAGGCTTGCTCGATTGGGTGATGGAGGTGGCGTGCAGGTCTCTTTGCGCATACCGGGCGCCATTGCTGCGGTACGTCCCTACGGCGTGGCTCCCTCGAGTGACTCCACCTTTTCGGGATAGCGAGGCACCAGCGGAACAAAGTCGTCATCGTCTTCCAGTTTTCGCTCCAGTTCCAGGGCGATCTCCCGAATTGCGGTGGTGACTTCGGCGGGCGCGCGTGGGTGGCGACGCAGGACCACGGTGACATCCGCCGGGGCCTCTTCGAAGAGGGTGCGCAGATCCTCCACCGTGGCCCGCTCTCCCTCGGCCCGAATGTCGCCACTCTGGCCGACGGCAATAATCAGTTCATTCTCGTTTTTCGAGACGGTGTCCGCGATTCGGCCCCAGAGGTTCTTTTGGTTGTGGCGATGCTCTTCGGCGATGGATTCCTCGGCCGACGCGAGAATCGAGGCCTGGGGATCGGTGAACTCATCCACGATGGTCGGGGTGATGAAAATCAGCAGCGAACTCTTCTCGGACTTCTTGTTGGGATAGCGGAAGATGCGCCCGATGCCCGGAAGGTCCCCCAGGATGGGGGTGCGGGTCTCGGTCTTGCCGGAACGATCGCGGCGCAGGCCACCGAGTACCACCGTATCACCGGACTGAATCCGCAACTGGGTCTCGGCCTTGCGCAGGGTCTTCTGCGGCACAGTGGACTCAAGATCGTTCGCGAGTACACGCACCTCGACAAAGGTGCTGTCCTCCGCACTGATATCGAGGAGAATATTGTCCTTCGTGGTGATGCGCGGCAGCACGCGAAGTATGGTGCCCACGTCGATAAACTCGACGCGGTTCGTGTTGTTGGTGTTCCCGAAATCATTCACCGAGTTGTTGCTGAAGAAGGTTGTGGCGGAGACGAAGGGCACCTCGGTCTTGTTTTCGAAGGAGGCCTCTTCGCCATCCTGCACGGCGACCCGGGGCGACGACAATACGGTGGCCTTGTTCTGCTTGTCGAGATATTCCAGCGTGACGGCCAGATTGTTGCCCGCGACGCGGTCGATGACGTTCTCCCCTTCCGTATTCGTCACGATGGGCCGCACGATCTGGCCGTTGTCATCCAGCTCCAACGCACCGTAGAGGGGCACGGTGTAGGGCAACTGACCAATATTCAGGTTGCCGCCTTCGGGATTGTAGCCGTCGCCACCGTCATAGAATATGGGCGATTGCCCGTTCGAACCGAAATAGGACCAGTTGATGTTGAACTCGCGCTCCACATCGCTGCCCACTTCCACGATAAAGGCTTCGATCTGTACCTGTTTCCGCTGCACGTCCCACGCGGTAATGAGCTTTTCGATTTCGTCCAGTCGCGAGGGGATGCCGGTGACGGTGATCTGGTGCACGTCTTCCTGCACCACGATCTCGCCCATTTCCGCCGGGATCTTTGACTCGATCTGATCCGCCAGAAATTCCAGGTCGGCATAATCGATAACCCACGTGCGCGTATCCAGCGCCTGGTCCAGCGTCTTCAGGGTTTCCGCGATGGTCTCAAGTCGACCGGGAAGATCGCTGACGATGATGGCATTGTAGCGCGGGTCAACCTGGATGACGCCCCGCTCGGACACCATGACTTCGAGGTAATCGAGCATATCCTCCGCGTGAACGTGGCTCATGTAGAACGTCTTGGATTGAACCGGGATATCCAGCGACTCCAGCGCGCCATCCATGCGCTCCAGGACATTGGACTGATCCCAGACGATGAGGGTATTGGTCCGGCTGTCGGGGAGGAGACTGCCGGCCGGGCTGAGCATGGACGTGAAGGCGGCTTCGAGATCGGCAAACTCGGCAAACTCCACTTTATACTCGCGCTTCTGGAGGGGCACATCGAGTTCAGACACCGCCTTCTCCATCAGCGCCAGGTTGTCCGGCGTGTCCCACACATAGATATGCCGCGTCCGCGCATCGGCCACGAGCCTGCCCGCGCTGGAAAGCATGGCTGCCAGCAGCGGCTCAATGGTTTCATTTTCCGCGTGCTTGAGGACAAATTTGTGCTCCTCGACCTTGCCAAACTGCTTGCGCTGCCATTCTTCGACGGACATAATATAGAGATACTTCGATTCGGGATCGTACTCGTAGTAGATGTCGTGAAACTTCAGAATCTCCATGGCCTGCTGCGGCGTTGCCTCGGTGATCCAGAATTCGAGAGTCTTCTCCCGGACTTCTTCGGAAATCAGGATGTTCCAGAGCGTGGCCACGCGAATGTCTTCCATGAACTCGGGCACCGTCTTGGGGCCCATGAGGTCCAGCAGCACTTCGCCGCCCTCGGGCAGTGGGCCGTATTCGACTTCGCGCTCCAGAATCGGCTCGAAGGCGGCACTGGACTCATCGGCGTTGCCTGGCGCAACCATTGGCCTCGAAAGCTCCTGCGGAGCCACACCACTGACGGTCGTGGCGCTCGGGCCGCCGCTCACGACGCCCCGTGGCGCGGCCTTCTCCTTCTGGGCGCGGCCGGTCACCACGCGGTTCTTTTCCACCACCTGGATTTCTGTCGTTGTTTCCCGAGTGTGGCGAATCGCGGGGGTCTTTCCGTCCGGTTGCGCGCCCTCTACGGGGTCCTTTTCCCTGGAGGACCCGAAGCGGCCCCCGTCATCGCTGAATCTAGAGTGGGTGTCGCTATCGGGTCGCGCGCCACCGGGCTCCATCTGCGGCTCCTGCACGGGGACACCCGGCCGGGGTCGGGGTGACGTGGGGGATTGTTCCTGCGCCCGAACCCCGCTGCCATAAAGCAGCGCGCCAACAAGCGCCCACATCGCGATTCGACTGCGCATCACATTCATAGGGATCCCACTACCAAAGAGCCATTCTCCCGACCGTCGATTCCGGCTCGCTCCAAGCACCGATTCGATTGGGGATTCTAACACACATGGGCACAGGTGCCGGAACACAAATATCACCACCCACCCGCGCGCTCAGGGTCGCGGCAAGGCAATGGACAGCTTCTTCCCGCCCTCTTTCCAGTCATAGGTAAAAATTGCCTCGTCACGCGTGAACGATTCCAGCGTGCATCCGTTGATCGCGGCGCCAATGGCCATCCATTGCCCATCGGGAGCCTCGGGCGTGTGGACGCGGATCTTGTTGGCGCCAATCTGGCCCCGGCCCATTGAGACGTCCTTTAAGATCGTCGCCAGATTGGGCTCACTCGGGCCCGCACTCACCGCCGGCGCTTCCGGCGGCGCCTCGGGCGCGGCGACCAGTTCCCGCCACAGGGATGGCCGCCCGGCAATCCGGTTCTGCAGCGCGGCAAACTCCAGAGCCTCGCCGCCGGATGCGCCGCTGGCGGGCGCCTGGGCGAGTTCCCGCGCGAGATCGGCCCGGACGTCATCCATGGGATTGGCCACCATGTGAAACAGTATCCAGACCGCAATCAGCACGGATACGGTAAGGGCCACCTGGGTCGGTCTAGCGGACATTTGCGCCCCCTTCAACCGGAGTAAGCTGGATACGTCGAATACGCAGCGTGGCGTCCGGCTGGGTCCAGGTAAGCATCGGGAGCGACGCCGCAACGTGCCCGCTCGGGGCGAGCGGCGGTGCGACCTGGAATCGATAGCGATAGTAGTTGCCGTCGCCCTTCAGGTCCTTCTCCCCCGTTCCAGTCAGGGCCTTGCCGTCAAGCGCCACATCGATCTGCCCTGGAGAGTTCGAGGCCAGCTCGATTTCCACTTCTAGAACACCGGATGGAGACAGCGATTGTACGAGAGACGCCTTGCCCCCTTCGCCCCCCCCTTTGAGCGCGAGCACCGACATCGCCTGCGGACCTTCCTCCAGCAGGACGGTGCACCCTTCACAGGTCCACTCGGCGGGATTCAAGGCCAGGGTGGCCCCCGTGGGAGCGCGACCGCCGGGATCATCGACGACGGTGCGGGTGATTACGAGATTCGACGCAAATTCCGATCGCTCTGGATCCCTGCGCAGGTCAATTCCGTCTATTCGCAGCGACTGGGGGCTCTCCAGCAGACGCTCCAGGTAGGCCGTAAGATCCAGAAGGGGCACCGGCGGGATGGAAAACTCGATCTGATATTCGCGGTAGCCCTCTCCCCCGTCGATCAGGCGGCCGCTTCCCAACTCGGGCACCTCCACGAGAAAACCGCTTTCGTTGTTCGTGCTGACGGGAATTCCCGTGGCATCGAGCGCAGGCGGCTCAAGGTTACTGAGCCTGTAAATCTCCTGACGCAGGCGATCGCGTATCTCCGATTCGGTCCAGGCGCTGGAATGCTGGTTGGCGACCTGCGCGAAGCGCGCTTCGACCCGCTCGCGAAGCGCAAGTTGGCGGGAAGCATTCAGAATCTCATTACTCAATTGACCAATTTCGCGATCCAGCCGGTCCAGGAGTCCCGCAGCGGCCTTCGCAGCCAGGGCTCCGACCAGAACGCAGCCCAGCACCACCACCGCGGTGGCCAGGCGGCGCTCGCGCACGTTGCGGCGCGACCACACATCAACGAACCGGTGCAGGGGCGTCATGGGACGGCTCCTCGGAGAGCGCCGGAATGGCGATGTGGTAATTGACAATGTTCTGGCCCCGCTCCTGACCCGCCGTCTCATACTGGCTGTGGGCCTGGGCCAACTGGGCGAGGCTGCCTTCGCCCATCTGGCGCAAGCGCCCCAGGAAGTCGCCGAGCACCAGATCTTTCGTCCGGGCGCGTCCCCAGACATTCATCCCCGTTTCGCGATCATATTCAAGCCGTGTGATGTTCAGCCCTTCTTCCGGGGCAGCTTCGGCCACCGCGGCCAGCAGGGCAAGAAAGTTACCGCCCTGCTCGACTTGCTGCGCGATGGCCTGAAGCCCACGCTGCCTGGCCACGATATCATCTACACCGGGAGCCATGGAATCGATTTGGCTGCGCAGCTCCTGAATCAGGGCGACGCGCTGATACACCGATTGCCCGAAGGCCACCAGTATCAGGCCCAACACCAAGGCGGCGAAGAGCGCCACGCGACGAAGGCCCGTCTGGACTTCGCGCACTGATCGCGCATGAAGGATCGTGGAAGGGATGAAGTCAAACGACAGCGGCGCGCAGCACAGGGCGGTCAATGCGGCCCCCCGCGCGACGATGGGCTCCCCGCACGGAACGCGAAGTTCACCGCCGGGGGATTCCTCCATAAAACGCGCCGGAACGCAAGGCTTTCCCGTCACCGACTCCAGCACATTCGCCAACAACCCCGCATCCATCCCGTCACCGGCGACATACAGCCGCTCGAGGGCTTCCCCCGCGTCGGACTCGCGACGCCAGGCGGCCAGCGCATCGCGAACCTCGTAGCCCAGTGCATCACGGTCGGCGCGCTCCTCCAGGTTCCACGGTCCGTGATGGGCGACACCCCGGCTGAATTCCAGGATGCCATTATCAATGACCAGCACCTCCACAGCGTCCGCGGAAACACAGGCGAGGGCATACCGTCCTGTCGGCGCGTCCGACGCGGCGCACGCCAGGGCGTGAAGGCAGGCTGTGCTGAAGAAAATGTGCTTCGGCTCCAGGCCCGCCACGCTGAAACGTTCCACGAGCTGCTGGATAACGCCCTGATGAAGGAGAATGACCAGCACGCGTGATTCACCGCTTTCGAGTGCGCTCAAAATGCGATGTTTGACCACCAGTTGATCGCGGGGATAGGGGGCAAGTTCTTCCGCCGCCAACGATACCATGGAGGCAATTTCGGCGGGTTCGCGCGAAGGGAGCGTGAGAATTCTGAGGGTGGCCTGATGGCGCGGGATTACCGTTGTGAATTCGTGCTCCGGCACTTCCCCTTCGGCGGCGAAGGCACGCAAGGCCGCGCAGTCCCCCATGTCGGATGCGACGGAGCGCTCGAGACCGGGAAGGCCCTCGACCACCGCGAAGCGCGCATGCCGTATGGCGCGTTCGTCAAGCTGAAGAACACTGATGGTTGACTCACTGCGCGCCAAGGGGTTCCTCCGTCCAGGCAATAATCGTGGCGACGCCGGAATCGCCGGTCAGGTGGACCACAGCGGCACAGGCTGATCGGATCCTGCCCCCGCGGCGCGTTGCCACGCCTTCAATCTTAAAGTAGGAAGAATCGAACTTGCAAAGTTGCTTGAGAGATTGAAGCGTATCGCCGTGTATTCCGGTGTCGGTGGCGAAGACATCCCAATCGCTCCACCCCTGATCGTCGGCTGTCCCCGCCTCCCCGTCATCCCCGGTACGCATCGCCACCAACGTCTTTGCCGCCGCTTCATCAACACCTGGCAATACCTGGAGCACTTCGAAGGGCGCCGTGTTCACGTTGATCCGGCCATCGCCAAAAGTCGTGAGTAGATCGCGCAGCGCCCCTTCCTTTCCGCCGCCGAGCCAGTCTTCGTCACTGATACCGCGCAGCCCCCGAAGCTCCGCGATATCCTGAAAAGCCACCTGCCCCGCGCCCGATGGCGCGCCGCCCTCGTCGACACCAGTGCGGCGGAAATTGATCTGGCGCGCCACAGGCCGACTGATACCGGGCAGGTTCTCCAGTAGCGCTTCCGGCGCGGTGTTAATGTTCACATAGCGCTCCAAATCCTCTATCATGTAGCGCACCGAGTCTTCGTTAAACGTCTCTTCCGCTTCCAGCGGTCCGTCTTCCCCATAGAGATCACCACCCCGCGCCCATGACTGCCCCAGAAAGACCAGGGGACCGCCCGCAGCCATATTGGGCTGCGCAGCCAGTTGATCCAGCAGCGACTTATTGCGGAGTTCGAGCAGTCCGCGCTCCACCGCCCCACGGGCCGCCAGCATGGCCTGGCTCGAATCCAGGCTGTAGCGAGCGGCCTGAACTTCGAGCCGCGCCCGATGGTGATAGGAAAGGGTGATAACCGTTAGAAGCGCTACAACCCAGAGCACGCTCACGAGCACAAAACCTTCGCTCCGCCGCTTCATTGTGCGCCCTCCCGCATGCGCGACAGTTCCCAGGCGTCCCGCTGGCGGTTCAGCCCGCGCGTGGGATAGCGCGCGGTGACTTCGACTGGAGAGTGAGATGGGTCACTGCCGACAAGCGTCAGTTTCACCTCCAGAGCCTGGGGGAGGCCCCAGCCGGTCCGGTGCTGGTCCAACGAGACCGGATCCACCGGCACCGGACGGCTCTGCCAATAGGCACTGTCCGGGCGTTGAATCCAGAGGTAATTGAATCGAAACTTGGCCACCCCGGTCGCCAATACAAATTCGACCTCGTCGCTGACGTCAACGGATCTTTCCTTCCGCAGCTCACCACCCGCCGCCGCACCGGGCAGCATTCCCTCCACGAGCCCTTCCTCCCGCGTTACTGAACCCGCTTCGCGATCGAAGCGATAGCGGACCCGCATCAGGCGACGCCCCTCTCTCAAGGTCACGTCCATGGGCTGCGCGACGACATACAGCGTCACTTCGTCAGACGTCCCTTCAAAGAGATAGCTCCCGCCCCCGTGGACGTTGGCGTAGTCCCTTTCGAGGATCGTCAACAGACTGCGTGCCCGGCGATGAAGTCCCTCGTTGTTCTCTTCCGAACGCCACGTGGAGATGACGGAAAAAAATAGCGTGTACACCGCCGTCATCACGATGGAAAGCAACGTGCAGGCGACCAATACCTCCGTGAGGGTAAAGCCTGACCTTCGCTGACTGCGGCGATTCATGACGCGGGCGCCTGCGAATCGACCCAGATTCGATCCGGGCTCATAAGTGTCTCCCCATCGGCCGAAAAGGGCTCGCCGCCCCGAGTCCAAGTTACTTCAATGTGAAGCTTTCCCATATAACTCAACAGGCCCGAATTCAGTGCGGCCCGCTGTTCCGGCGCGAGTCCCGAAGGCGGCTCCGGCATGGGAATGTCCACTTTCTCCAGTGACCAGCGATAGGAGAATCGCTCATGGGGCGGCGAAAAGATACCTTCATGCATTTCGCCCGCCGCAATTCTGGGTTGGAGCGATTGATCCGCCGCGATGCGCTCCAGAAGAAACTGGGCCGTGGTGTAGTCCTGGGCAAGCCCCCGTGCCAGAATCGCCGTGTGCACGGCACGCTGTACGGCAACCGCCGTGATGCTCAGCACGGCCATTGCCGTTACCGCTTCGACGAGGATATAGCCGCGCAGGCGATTCACGATCCCACCTCAATGCCGCCAAGGATGCCGGTTGTGGCGATGGTCAACTGCCCTTCACCCCGCTCCGCCCGCGCCAGCGTGAGACGGACCCGATCACAGGCGCCATTGGGAAAACAGGCGATGTAATGCAGATCGCGCTTGCGATCCTCCCGCGCACGCACCTGGGTCAGTGCAATCGACTCTGGGAAACGGCGGACGCCCGATTGTGCGCCATCGAACACGGGCTCGAAATACTTCTCCTCGCCGAAACCCGAGACCCAGGCCTCGATCCAGTAGGTTCCGTCCTCCTGATCCAGGCAGACCCGAATCTCGCGGGACTCCCGGACGGCCAGCTCCTGGGCAAACAGGATCACGGCCACGAAATCGCCGCGAGCGCTCCGGGCCTTCATGGCGCTGATAGAATTGCCGTAGACGGGAACGATCACCGCCGTAAGAATAGCCAGCACTGTCACCACCAAGATCATCTCGATGAAGGTGAAGCCGCCCTGCCTGGCGTCCGGCGCGCCCATGGTTACTCCGTCGCGGACGTACTGGTCACGTCATCCTCATTCCCGGGGACACCGTCCGGGCCGGATGACCAGATCTCAAAATCCGCCAGCTTGGCGCTGGTGGCCGATTTGTAGTTATAGGGATTGCCCCAGGGATCCGGTCGAAACTCCTTCAGGTAGTTTCGGCTGGCCCCGCCGCTGACCATCAACCCCTCCAGGGTGGCCGGGTAGGTGTCATTGTGGTCCAGGGCGTAGAGGCTCACGGCGGTCGAATAATTGGCGATGTCGCCCTTGGCCGCCCGCACCTGAGACTCCTGGACGCGCCCGCCGAAGGTAACCACGACCATTCCCGCCAGTATACCAATAATAACGGTCACCAGAATGAGTTCGATCAAGGTGAATCCACTGTTCTGCTGCATGAACCTCTTCCCTCTCCGACTGGGCGTCGCCTTGCAATAGAGGCGAACAACGCCTGAATCGACATTATAGTATACGACCGACCCGGTGAAAAAGCTGACACCGGGAAAGCCCGGGCAATCGCATTAAAAAATCCTTGGAATCACCTAAAAAGTTTGCAAAAGTATGGAGAGGGGGCATTCCTGCCCCCTATTTCGTGGGGTCGACCATGCGATAAAAATCGCCGCACCGCCCGCGCAACAGCGTTGCGCGGGCCGGGGGCTGGAAAGCCCCCGCTCCATATCTCCGCAAACTCTATAGTTTTAATGTGATTGCCCTGCGGGGAAGCCCGGGTGGGTGGAAAGATTTCCCGGCCAACTTGACCCGC
>JBHEKR010000582.1:0-3209 GCA_041859365.1 Candidatus Hydrogenedentales bacterium | reverse complement strand
GACGCCGAGGAAATCCCCAATGGCGACGGAAGCTCCCTTCCGGTCATGTCCACCCTGCAGAAAGCAGGTATCGTGGAGCAGGAGGCCGAAAAGCAGTACATAACCGTGGACCGTCCGATCTACTATCGCCAGGGCGATGTGACCCTGAGCATTCTACCGGCCGACGAACTGCGGGTTTCCATGACCATCGCCTATGACCACGTGGCCATTGGCACCCAGTACGCCTCTTACACCATCACCGAAGATACCTTCGCCCGGGAAATTGCCCCGGCCCGCACCTTCTGCTTCCTCCGCGAAGTGAAGATGCTGCAGGAAAAGGGCCTTATCCGGGGCGGCAGCCTCGAAAGTGCCGTGGTCATCGGCGACGATACCATCCTGAATGACGAACTGCGCTTCCCGGACGACTTCGTGCGCCACAAAATCCTCGATCTTATCGGCGACATGTACCTCCTCGGGCGCCCCGTAAAGGGCCATGTCGTCGGCGTCAAGGGCGGCCACGAGAAGAACGTGCTCTTCTCGAAGCAGATTCGCGACACCATGGCCAACGGCAACGGAAAGCGCCAGGTGGACCGCCGACCCCTTCCGAGCCTGAACACGCCGCCGGCCCTCGACGTGAACAAGATCATGAAGATCCTTCCCCACCGCTATCCGTTCCTGCTGGTGGACCGCATTCTGTCCTTTGTGCCCATGGAACGGGTCACGGGTATCAAGAACGTCAGTGTGAACGAACCCTTTTTCCAGGGGCACTGGCCCGAGACGCCGGTAATGCCGGGGGTCATGATCATCGAGGCTATGGCGCAGGTTAGCGCCGTGCTTATTTTCGGTGATAATCGTGATCCGGACGGGAAGCTGGCCTTCTTCCTGGGCGTGGACAAGGCCCGTTTTCGGCGCACAGTGGTTCCTGGCGATCAGCTTCTCATCGAATGCGAGATGATACGGCGCCGCAGGAACGCCTGCAAGGTCGCCGCAAAAGCCCTGGTGGACGGCGTTATCGTCGCGGAGGCCGTCATGACCTTCGGCCTGATGAACCCCGACGACGTCTGAACCCAACCCTTCCTCTGAATACACCGCAGGCGCTCCCGAGGGAGCGCCTGTGTTCGTTCTTCTGCTCATCGACGCGACCCGCGTCAGCCCATCAGCGCCACCGCCTTGTCGAGCACCACATCTTTGTGCTGCTGGTAGAGCGCCTGGCCATTTTCCCGATCTAGCACAAAGGGTTCCCGGGGCTTGACCCCGCCCGCGCCCTTGCCATCCGCAACTCCCTGAATCTTTCCGTCGCTATCGAGCGAACGGTTATCGGGGAGGAACACGACGTAGCCACCAGGCAACGTAATCTCAAGACCGGGCGTGCCCGGTGAACCATAGGTGCCGACATCACCAAAGATCCGCACCTTTTCGCGTCCCTGTAGAAAGTGGGCCAGGGATTCCGCGGGACCCATGGTATAGGCGTCCACCAGCACCGTGACGGGGCCGTCCCAGGCCGGCAATTGGGGCTCGACTTCCACCGTGTTCTCACTCTCCACGAGGAACGTCTCCATTTCGCTATCCCAGACCGAGGGCGTTTCGTAGAAGGTGGGGGTCTTCACAAGGGACGACAGCAACTTCGGTACAAGCCCGGCATCGCCGCCCTGCGTACCGCGCAGATCGAGAATGAGTCCCTTGGCCCTGGCATCCACCGCGGCCTTCACCGCCGCCCGGAAATCCCGCGTGGGAAAGGGCGTGGAAAAGGTCGGGGCAATGGCCGCGATCCGGATATAGCGCACATCGCCCGGGAGGGTGCGGGACTCGATGGGGCTCGAAAATAGCTCTACGGGTTTCCAAAGGGGCCGCGCCAGGGACAGCGTGGCAAAATCGTCGAGTTCATAGGGGATGGTGGCCGAGGTCTTGTCCGCAGCACCCGGGTTCTGGTAGACCACCTGGCAGGATTCGCCCGTACTCCCCCGGGGCAACCAGAGCAATTGCTGAAGGCGACGACCCCAGGGCGTGGCTGCGGGCGCATCCGACCACAAGACGGAGGTCTCGGCCAGTGCGGCGTCAATCGCCTTGCCATTCCATTCAATAATGCTTGCGCCCCACAGCACCCCGGCCCGCTCGGCGGGGCTTCCAGGCACCACACCACAGACCATAACCGATCCGTCATCCAGCTGGGCCAGGGCAAGCCCAGCCGATGCGCCTTCCGCATCGCTGCGCATCACATCATTGGGGTCGATCTGGATGTTCCCGTCGGGGATGGAGTGAAGGTACTTGCGCAGAGCGAGGTACCACCCATCGGGATCCTTGGCGGCCTGGGCGGCGGCGACTTCGGGGGCGGCGGTGGCGTAAAGCGCGTTCCAGTCCAGCCCCTTGTGCTCGGTGTAGGCATACTCCCGCGCCAGGCGGGCGTGAAAAATGTCGAAGGCCTTGGTCCAGGACCGGCTGCGCAGGTCATTGTCGGCACGAAGCACGGCGGGCAGCGGAATATTGGGAACGGGCACTTCAATGCCCGTCACGGGAATCCGCGCCTTGGTGGTGCAACCACCCATGGCTGCGGAAAAAATACCCAGGGCCACAAGGGCCGCCAGACTTGATCCTGACGTGTGCACAAACCGCTTCATCCGATTCCCCTGACGCATTAAACTATGGTTTCTCTGACCGGCCGTTTCCACGGAACGCGCCCGATGGGACGCTGTACGATACGATAACATATTTGCGCAGCGAAGGCCCACTCCCATGCTCACTGTGCTTGACAACATATACAAGCGCTTTGAGATACTCCCGCGAATGGGCCGCTCCCCGGCCTGCCGATGCTTGAACCCGACAGGATGCCCCCATGCACGTTCCCATCAGCGGTTGGAAAGACAAGGTACTCTTTACCCCCGGCCCCCTCACCACAAGTCAGACCGTCAAACAGGCGCTCCTGCGGGATCTGGGTTCGCGCGACGGCGACTTCATTGCCCGCATTTCCGATATCCGGCGCCGTCTCCTGAGTGTGGGCGGGGTCGCCCCGGGAGACTTCGAAGCCATTCCCATGCAGGGAAGTGGCACCTATGCCGTTGAATCGGTGTTCGCCTCCACAATTCGGCGCGACGGCAAGGTCCTCGTAATCATCAACGGTGCCTATGGCCGGCGAATCGCCCAGCTTTGCGCCATGCTCGGTATCGAGGCCACTTCGCTCATCTTTCCTGAGAATGAGCATCCCGATCTGGCCCGGATCGAAACCACCCTGGCCG
>JBHEKR010000081.1:0-6504 GCA_041859365.1 Candidatus Hydrogenedentales bacterium | reverse complement strand
GTCGTGTTCAGTGTGATGCCGGTACGCCGGGCAATTTCCTCGACAAGCACGCGCTGCGCGGTCTGCACGATGGCGCCGTCGCCGGACTTCAATACCGCGGCGTTGTTCAAATCAAGGGCCGCAGCAAAGGTACAGCTACAGGCAATGGACACTGCAGCCGCCAGGGCCAGTAAACGGGAAACGATCATGGGACTTCTCTCCAGGGAAAACGGGAAAATCTAGGAGAAACGATAATAGCGGCTGGCCAATGCCCATGCAAGCCGTTGACAGTTGACAACGAATTGTCCGTTGTCCATTCATCCTTCCAATCGCTTCTCCATCTGGTAGCGCTCAAAGGCCACCCCCTTCCGAATCGTCTGCTCGGTTCGCCGCACCACGAAGCCGTGATGCTCGAAAAAGGGCCGGGAGATTTTGCTCGCATCCGTCGTGAGCACCGCCTGGCCGTGCTCGCGCGCATGCGCCTCCACACCGAGGTAAACCGCCGTCGCCAGTCCCTTGCGGGCGTGTCGTGTCCCCGTATAGAGCAGCGAAACGTGATCCCGCGGGTGCAAATGGCAGAAGGCTGCGGGCGCACCGTCTATTTCCGCCACCAGTGCGATGCCCTTCGAGAGCAGGCCCGCAAAGGCTTCGCGGTCATCCGGGAAGGAGGCCCACACGGTGGCCTGCTCGGCGGAATAGGCGGTAGTGCCGATGCCGAACACGGCGTCGCGATATATCGCGGCCAGCGCGTCCAAGTCTGCGGGAGTGTAAGGGCGGATGATCATGCCCGAGACTGTAGCGGATCGCGGGGCATCGACGCACTCATTTCAAAGGTCCGTCTCTTGCCCCACGGCATACACCGACTGTACGAATCCGTTGGGGTAGGCCACCGTGCGCAGGTGCGTCAAAGCGATGTCGCCATCCAGGGGCTCAAAGAGCGGGATCCCCTGGCCGATCAAAACGGGAATCGTGGTGATCAGAATATCGCTCACCAGCCCGGCCCGCAGAAAACCCTGGATGGTCTTACCACCATCCAGATAGACCCGACGAACGCCTTCCGCCGAGAGCTTTTCCACTAGCGCCTCCTGGCTTCCCTTGAACAGTTCGACTTGCCCGCCTATCGGCGTTGGGATGGCGTCCAGCGTCTCGCTCAGCACGATCACCCGCTTCTCGCCGTAAGGCCAGGGCTCGAAGGCGAGGACCGTCTCAAAGGATTTGCGCCCCATGACCAGGCAGTCGACGGATTCCATGAAGGCGTGATAGCCGTAGTCTTCATCCGAGCCCGGCACGGGCAGCCAGTCGAGCCCCCCATTGGGCCGCGCGATGAATCCGTCGAGGCTGGTGGCGATGAAGACGGAAAATTGGATGTTTGGGGCCATGATGCTCCTCTGGCGCTGGTATTGCGGGGTAATTGGATATGAAAAAGTATTCAACTCACAGTTGACAGAATTGTCGCCATCGTGTTAATGTGGGTTAACAGTTGACAAAGCGACAAGGCAGTGGCGGCCCTTGACGTATCAAGATAACACAGGAGACTACCGAGCATCATGTCGCGCAAGGGATTTACACTCATCGAACTGCTCGTTGTGATTGCCATCATCGGCATCTTGGCGGCACTGCTCCTCCCAGCCCTGTCCCGGGCACGCGAAGCGGCACGACGCGCCTCGTGTCAGAACAATCTGAAGCAGATGGGGCTGGCGCTCACCCTGTTCGCCAACGAGAGCAAGGGCAACAAGTACCCCACCCGCCTGATCTTTAATGTCTTTGGCGAACTGAGCCAGCAGCACATATTCGATGGTCCCTCGGTGTATCCCGAGTACCTGACCGACCTGGAAACCGTATGGTGTCCGTCGGAACCTCGGGGTACGGCCATGGAGCGCTATGATGGCACCTGGGGCAATGGCAATGGCGTCATTGAGGGCGCGGAGCTTTCCCGCGGGCCTTACAACTACACCGGCTGGATGATTATGGACGACGTTAACGTGCTTGGCGCGCGCGCGGGTACGCTCGGCTCCGACGCGAAGAACGGCCACCGCTTCACCACGGGGGAAATGCGGACCACGCCCTTTGGCAAACTCGGCGCGGCCAACATCGCCACCAACGGCGAAGCGAGTAAGAACGACTTCACCTTCTCCGCGACACACGCAGGCACGCAGGTGGGTGGGGGGAATACCTTGTATCGCCTGCGCCAGGGTATTGAGCGCTTCGCGATTACGGATATCAACAACGCCGGTGCTTCTGCCGTCGCATCGAGCAGCGTGCCCCTGATGTGGGATCACATCAGCGCCAAAGCCGATGCGTGGGCGCACCTGCCCGGCGGCGGCAATGTGCTTTACCTGGACGGCCACGTGACGTGGCACAAGTACCCGGACACCCGCTTCCCGGTTACCGTGGATGGTGGTCGACACATGGGTCGCTACGACTGGGTATTTGTGACGAATCCGATCTGACGAGATTGCCCCGATATAAGGGCGTGTTGCGGCTGCGTTTCGCATGAAAGTGCCACGCGGCCGCGCGTTCTTTTTGACGAAACATCCGAAGGTGATTTCTGAAGGATAAGGAGCGCCAATGCTGATCGAGCCCAGGCACTACGCGCGATCCATCCGTGTCGCCCGGAAGATCCACCGTACCATGGGCATCTTCCTTCTTGCCCTGATTGTTCTCATCGGCTCCACGGGGTTGCTCCTCGGTTGGAAAAAGCATTCCGGCGGCATGATCCTTCCCAAGAGTTATTCAGGCGTTTCCACAGACATGTCGAAGTGGCTCTCCATAGATGCGTTGAGCCGGCGCGCCTTCAAGATCGCGCGGGAGCAGATCGACCCAGCGTTATCACTGGAGTTGGAGCGCATCGATTTTCGCCCGGACAAAGGCATGGTAAAGTACGTTTTTCTGGAGGGCTATTGGGGCATACAGCTTGACTGCACCACGGGAGAGTTGCTGCACATCGAGCGGCGACGCTCCGATCTTATCGAAAATATTCACGATGGGTCCATCTTCGATCACTACCTTGGCACCAGTGATGAGCAGATCAAAGTTGCCTACACAACCGTCGGTGGAACCGCGCTGCTGCTGTTTTCAATCACCGGATTCTGGCTGTGGGTGGGCCCGAAACGCCTCCGTGCCGTGCGAAGGGCCTCGCGGCGATAGGGACGGACTCACGCGGCGTCAGTCTCGTTGCAACATGCCGGTTTATCTGGCGGCTTGAAACAGTGCGCACTCGCGATCAAGATGTTGGGTGCGCTTCCACCCTTCACCGCGTCCCGGCGAGCGCAGCCGAGATCTGGCAGTACTTGTATACCCCAAAAACTATCAAGAGGCTGCCCAGCAAGGTAACAGCCGTATAGGTCTCCCCAAAGAATACAAAGCCAAGCACGCCGCCAAAAAGCGCGACCAGCGCGCCCGTCTGGCCGATAAAAACCGGTCCCGCCGCTTCCTGCAAATGGAACAAAAGCAACTGCCCCAGTCCCGCCAGTCCCATGAAGAGCAACAGCAAGGCCACGTGCCGCACCTCAAAGAAAAAGGCCAGTGGTGTGTACGCGGGCAGCATTATTGCCAGCGCGATGAACGTGGTCGTGGCGACGAGCGTGGTTGCCAGGGCGACTTCCGTTGGGCGCAATCCGGACGGCCACGACACGGAGCGATAGATGTTGGCAGTACCGATGGAGATGGGGGCCAGGAAGAGCAGCCCGTGCCACGGGGTGATCCCGTCGGTCCCGACACCGAGACGCGTGGCGGCGAAGAGCACCGCGCCCGCGACCGTCACCGCGAGGAAGAGCAGCTTGCCCGAGTGGAACGATTCGACCCGCAGTCCAAGAGCAATGACGTAGGCGACGACCAGGGGCATTGTATGCGCGAGGGTCGCGAGTCCGACCCCCGTGTGGGGAACGGCGGAGAAGACGATGAGGTTAGGGACGGTAAATCCCAGTAGCGAGGCCCAGGCGAAGTAGCCCGCGCTCCGGCGGAGTCGGGGAAGGGTGGGCAGGGCCCCGCGCCGCACCGCGAGGATGGACAGGAAACTCCCCAGGGCCTGGATCAAGGCCATGTGCAGGGGATGGAGACCGTGGGACGTCAGTTGGCGTGAGATAAGGATGACCACGGCCAGGGAAAGGGCCATCAGCCACAGCATCACCACGTTCTTGTCTATCCGGGGCATGGAAAACTTTCCGGGCCGGGGTATCGGCCCACTTAATTGTTGTAAACGACTAATCATGCAAAAAAATAGCCCGCAACTATTCGCTGGCCCGCAGTCGCGCCAGCAGGTCCACCAGCGTCGTCAATTCGGCCTTATTCAGGCCCTTCATCTGCTCGTTGTGCGCCCGCAAGAGGGGCTCTTGCATCGCCTCCAGCAGTTCGAAACCGTTGTCGGTCAGGCTCAGCAAGACGACACGTCGGTCGGAGTCGGGCCGGTTGCGCTCAACGAGCCCGGCCTCCACAGCGCGATCCACAAGTCGGGTCACATCCGGAACGCGGGTCACGAGGCGATCCGCGATAATCGAGCAGGGCACGCCTTCCACTGGCCCACCCCGAATTATGCGCATCAGATTATAAATCGTCTGGGTGATGCCAAAAGACTTGAACAGGTCGTTCAGGGGTTGAGAGAGCACGGCACAGGTCCGCATGAGGCTGATATAAGCTTCCACCTCCAGGCTGGCGAAGGGCTTGGATTGTTTGAGCTCTTCTTGAAGTGATTTTGGCATGGTGGAACGTTATCACGCCAAATTTCCTGTTGTCAACAAGTAATGGTGAAAAGCAAGACGGGCAGCCTATCTGAAGGCTGCCCGCCGATCGGGTGTTCTTAGTTTTCTGGCGCTTCCAAAACCGTAGCCTTACGGAAGGGGAAGGGTCTCGTCGATAGCGTCATCCAGCGGATTGCCGAAGCGGGAGCCGACGGACGGCGGATCGTTCTCGAACTGCCACTCGAGATCTTCGTCGAGCGCTTCCCGATCCACCACACGCACGAGCGTCATGACAACGTCCATATCGCGTTTGCCACCGCAGAGCACGGGCTCATTCCCAGGTTCGGCAATTTCACCTTCGGGTATTGCGGCCGACCGAATCGTGCAGCGCACCATAAACAGGCCGGGGTGCTCGAAGCGCGCGCGAACGGCGATCTCGGCGGTTCCGATGGCGGGGCCGCAGACCCGTCCGGCGGCATCGTCCACGCCAATCAGGCGCCACTCGGGCTCTTCGCCCTCGCCTTCACCCTCGCCTTCAACGCCGCCCTCGGCAAGTTCGGGGTCGACGGGCCGGATCTCAACTTTCAGACTGGTGCGAAGAAGACCGCAGGCGCCCTCATGCCACACGCCTTCCATGTTGCGGTCGAAGCGGAAGGCTATCGCCGTGTCCTTTCGGACGATGAGGCGACCATTGTCCCGCTGGAAATTGGTTGCGGAACCGATGATGTTGCAGGGGTCTTCCGAGCCGGGTTCCACGCCGGGGCGCGGAGCCAGGGAAATACGGGGACTGGCGACAATGTAGTGGCGCAGGGGACGGTTGACCGCCTCCGTGCCCTGATCGTTGATCCCCAGGGCATCGTTGATCACGTGCTGGATGTCCGTAGGCCCAACTTGCCCATCGTTGTCCACGTCGCCATTGATGTCCCACTGGTCTTCCTGGGCCATCGCGCCGGGCGCGAAAACGAGGGCGGTGAGCACGGCCAGCCCAAGGTACCTAAGTTGCTTAATCGATTTCATGGTGGTATCTCCATGTTGAGGCAGAAGGGTTGTTTAAATGATTCTGTTGATTCCGAGTTGCGAAAACTGGGGTGGCGCGTGCGGTGTAAGCATCATCCGATAGCGCTCCAGCACCCGGCTCAATGGAGGCGGGGGGAAGGGCTGCACCCGCTGCCGGTATCCCTCATCCTCGGAACGCGGCACTTCGATACGTCGGGAGGCGAGTGCGGCATCAATCGACGCGCCCCGCAGGGGAGCGGGGGACAGGGCCCACCAATCCGGCATCACCGTTGACGGCTGGCCTTCGTCTGAATTGGAAAGCCCGCTCAAGAGACGCTGAACGTCTAGCACACTGAAGGCGCTCGTCGATGAGGGGGAATCCGACGAGGGAGCTGGGTCCAGGATGTCGGCAACAAGGGACTGGATTGCAAGGATTTCGGCTGTGCTGGCCGGTTGGGACGCGGCACATGTGTCTGTAGAAGCGACTACGAGCGACGTGGCAACGCAGATCGCCGTGAACTGTGCGATCCGGCCCATCTGGCGCACGATACCGTATTGCGAGAATGAAGCGCTCATGGCGTGGCGGTCCTGCGGGTGAAGCAAGCGATGAAAAGTGCTATACCGACCATCATCACCCAATCAGGGAGCATGGAACTGGGTACAGCCAAATCAGTCCCAGGGCCTGCACAACCGAACATAGCTCCGGGCTTCTCTTCACCTTCACCTTCACCTTCACCTTCACCTTCACCTTCACCTTCACCTTCACCTTCACCTTCACCCTCACCCTCACCCTCGCCCTCGCCCTCGCCTTCGCCTTCGCCCTCAGCGCCACTGTCGATCAGCCGGGGCACAC
>JBHEKR010000256.1:0-6068 GCA_041859365.1 Candidatus Hydrogenedentales bacterium | reverse complement strand
CGATCCCCCGTCAGGATTACGTGACCCGCCATGGGTCCGCCCTGTACCCCCGGACGATAGTCGTGACAGTCCACACAGAGCCGATCGAGGATGGGCTGAATGTCCCGCGGAAAATCAAACACATCCGGCACGTCGGCAATGGGCTCGATACGGCTCGGCTCGCGATTCATTGCCTGCAGGCCCGACGCGGGAAGCACCGTCCGCGTGCGCTGCTCATGACAGCCCACGCAACTCATCACTTCGCCCGGCTGCACCGTGAAGAAACTCTGCATCCTCTTCACGGCCAGATCGTTTTCGTCGAGGGCGACCAGGATCAGGCTGCGCAGGGCGGGCGTCTCGAAGTAGGCCGACCCGTCGGGCTCGACCGGAACGGTGCCCATGACCCGCTCCAGCGTGAAAGTGCCGCCATAACTCAGGGGCTCCATGCCGCCGGTGTAGTTGATGGGCTTGGGCAGCGATTCCAGCACCAAGAGCTTCTTGATCTCGCCGGGCGCCACCCCCGCCATGTTGCGGCCCTCGTAGATATTCGCAAGCACAAAGCGCCCCGTGCTCTCCCCCGGTTTGCTCCGGGGCGGCATCACGAGCTCCACGGGTCGCGGCTGAATGGGGCGTGGCTCGTGGCACGTGAAACCGACCGACCGCTCCGCTTCCGGAATCTCATAGATCACCTGAAGCGCACCAGAGCCGTTCATAAGATACAAGCGCTGATCCCGCGCGATGAGAAAGAGATCTTCCGATAAAGGGAAGGGATCCCGGAAGTTCGCATCCTCGTGCACGGTGCGGGCGGATCCGAGGGCATCGGGCCCGGCCTTGGGATCGATGATGGTGGGCTTGCCCGCGTGCTCGCGGCTCCCGTGGCCCGGCGAGAACAGCGACAGCACTTTGCCCGTGCCGGGGATGGGCTTGGCGTCGATCATCAGGATGCCCGGTTCCATGTTACCATAGTAGGTCATCTGGCCGCTGCCATCGGGGTTCGTCGTCCAGAGGTGATGGTAGTGCACCTGACTGCGGTCCACATATTCCCAGCGCTGGTAAAGGATGCGCCCGTCGGGCAGGGGCCAGGGCGTATTCTCGTGCTCGTTGTTGCTGGAGATCTGCCGGATGTTCGTCCCATCCGCGTCGCAGCGGTGCAGCACCGCCACCTGGGTGAGCCAGCAGTTTACCCAGCGTTTGCAGCGACTGGATACGAACATGATGCCGCCATCGGGAAGATAGGCGGGCTCGATATCGTCGTAGTCGCCGTCCGTTAACTGGCGCAGACCCATTCCGTCGATGCCAATCTCATAGAGATGATAGTGGGTATCCTCGCCTTTGCGGTACGAGAAGATAATCGTCTTTCCGTTGTAGTGCACCTGGGGATCGCGAACACCGCCCAGGGGATCGTCCAGCAACGTGGTCAATGCTCCCGTGCGCAGATTGAGCTTGAGTAGCTTCCCGCCGGGCTCGTAGGTAACGCGCTGCGGCCCCTCGGCGTAGTAGCTGAAGTTGGCATACCAGTGCCCGTCTTTGCCGGGCTTTCTCAACGCGAATACGATCTCATCCGCCCCGGCCATCGGGCCCGCCAGGGCCGCAGTGAGAAGCGTGTCGGTGGTGGAGTCCAGGACAGGGAGGGGCATTCCGGCCCCGCCCGCGGGCAGAAGGCAGCACAGGAAAAGCAGCGCCATCAGGCTTCGGACCGCCGCGATCGGTACATGAAAACATGCGCGTTGACCCATGGGGCCTCCTATTCCAGCCAGGGCATCACGGTTTCGCCCTTCGCCTGTTTTTCAGCGTCGTGATACGCGCCATAGAAGACGCTGTTGCAATCGAGCCAGAGCGTAATTCGGTGGCGCTCCGCTTCGCTCAGTTTCACGCCATAGTGTTCGCCATCGATGATCGGCAACAGCGTGGAGCCCAACGCGCCCACTTCTCCCGCGACAGAGTAGGACGTCTTATTCTTCGCGAGGGCGCCATTGCCGCCATGCTTCGCCCACGTGAAGGGCACGAGCGTTTGGTAGGACTCGGGCCATCCCCATTTTCCAAAGTTGTTTCCAGCCAGGCTGGGCGCAGACTCCTCTTTCGCATGGCAATCCACACAATGCGCGTCCAGCACCGGCTGCACAAGCTTCGGAAAGAAAACAGGGTAAGCCCCATCCACCTCGGGCTGGAGAATGGAGGGCGGTCGCCGCATGGCCAGGGGCGTGGCGGACGTGGCTACTGGCAGTGCCTTCTGCTTGTCCTCATGGCACCCTACGCACGAAAGCAGCTCGCCGGGGTGCACATACGTATCCGAACGCATGGTCTGCACGGCGCGGCCCCGTTCGTCGAGTGCCTGAAAATAGAGGGGAATCCCAGCGGGCACTTCGCAATACACACTGCCGTCGGTCTCCACCGGAGCCGTGCCCAGCACACCCCGCACAAGCGATTGTGCCCCAATGCCAATCTGAGGATCGTCCGCGGCGGGCGTCGTCTTGGGGAACAACTGGATCACGCGCATCGCGGCAATCTTGGTACCTTCGGGCCAGGCGAAGCCGCTTTCGTAGATATTCATCACCGCGAGATAGCCCGCTCTCGGCGCGTCACCGTGGCGATCTTCCGCGGCCTGTTGCGTGCGCGATGGTATGACCGGCGGCTTCTTGCGCGATCGAAGGGGCACGGGGTCCAAACAGGCCACGGCCGGATCCCGATAGAGCAATTCCCGATTGCCAAAAGCATCCACCAGATAGAGCCCATAGTGCCGCTGGCCCGGATCATACACGCAGAGATAGTAGGTCTCGCTCAAGGGCCAAGGCGTTCCGTAGCGCTCCGCACGGCGCAGGTTCTTGCCTTTATGGGGCTCGCACGATACTCCCGGCCATACTTCAGACTCGGGAAAGGCCGCATCGGGCGTAATGCGCTTCAACTGCGCCATCGCGCCGTCGTCGGGGATCGCTGGATCGATGAGGACCATCGACCCGTAGTTCTGCCCGTGGTGCGGCGTGGAAACCGCCACATACTTCCTGGAATCGGGTATGGCGCGAATGGAAAGCTCCATCCAGGGGCGGGACTCGCGGAAAGCCGGGTAGTTGCCGTGGGACGTGCGCGGATCCCGCCCGTCCGGATAGGTCAGCCAGAGGTGGTGGGCAATGTCGGAATCCCGATCCACATAGTCCCATCGCGAATACACGATCATGCCATCGTTGTTCACGCTCGGGTGCCACTCGTGGGTCTCGTGGAAGCTCAGCGGAATGATATCCGTGCCATCCGCGCGCATACCGTGGATCGTGAAGGTGGGGTTGGGTCGGAGACCGCAGCGCAGGTAGCCGCCCCGCCGCTCCGACACAAAGGCAATGCGCCCATTCGGCGGCCAGCACGGGTCAAAATCATTCACCGGCCCGTCCGTCAACTGCGTCAGGGTTGTCCCGGCCACGTCGGCCTTAAAGATATGGTAGGTGCTCTCCGGGGTAAACAGCTTCTCGCGCGGCGTGAGATCCTCAGGCGGGACGGGCACGCGGGCCTCGGACCAGGCGAAGAGAAACGTCTGTCCTTCGAAGTCCAGATCCAGCGATATAAACGAGCCGTCGGCCAGCGTCCTCCCCTGAAGTCGGCCATTCGCAATGGGGATATCCTTCAGGGGCTCGCGCAGGGTGGGATTGTCAGAAAACGGGTCTTCCAAAATATAAAGCCCGCCGACCGGCTCCGCGTGAAAGCCGTAGTACTGATCGACCATGTGCTCATAGCGCGCGCGCTGGTGCGTGAGAAAGGCAATCCGGTCAAAATTCAACAGCGGATTCTTGAAGGCAATGCGTCGCCGGAGGGCGCAGGCCTCAACAAACTGCCCGCCCGCATCGCCCGTCACGCCGCCAGCGAGGGATTCCAGACGCCGCGCGACAAGCAGGGCCAGCGCTTCTTTCTCCGACCCCAGATCCGGGGCAGGTTGCATTGTTTCGAGATTTTCGATGAGCGCCCGCGTCCGGCGCAACACCACATCCACGGGATGAACATCGGTGGGCTCGATCAGAGCGGCGGGGTGAAGACTTTCCTTTCGAAGTCGCTCTTCGCCTTCGGGGTGAGCGCGAAACTCCACTAACTGCTGGGAGATCGCCTCAAACTCGATGCGGAAGCCGGCATCAATGGAAGGGGCCGTACCGGTAGCGGGAGCTATCCCGCCGGCGTTCACGAGAATCGTGAAGAGTACCGTCTGAATAAGCCGGGCAGACATGGCTACTTCGTTTCAAGTGCGCGGATTATTGTTCTATGATCCGTGCACGGCGTACCTGGGACGCTTGGGTTCCCCCGTCCCCTGATCGTATGGTCGCACACGAGCGCGCTATCCGTCAACAGATTCCAATGTCGCTCGTTGTGGTGGGAATGGGGCGCCCAGCAATCCTATATATGCAGAGACTTCCGGATACTCCACTTTTCCCGTTGCGTGGACCGTTGGAAAGGCGTATCATGGTTGAGGATGACAGGGGACAGAATCATCTAACGCTCGAGCACCACGGCCCCCGACGCAACCCCGACGCCAGGTATCCAACGCCCGCCCGACGAATCGCCCAAGCCACAGGTGATTCATGCGCTGCCCCCCTTCCACGGCCTTTTTCGGGGGAGGATATCTGTACATGAACGCAACGCGCTTCTACGTACTCTTGGTGCCCATGCTGGCGGCGCTCATCGCCCAACCAGTCCTTGCCGAAGCCCACGATTGCCTGGGCGAAGTCCACCAACCCATCCTGACGAAAACGGTTCAGGGCTGGGGCACACTGGGTATCGACACCGCCACCGCCGCGCCCGGCAAGCCGCCCGCAGCACTCCGAATCGGCGAGACGGTCTACGAGCATGGCATCGGCCACCACGCACCGGGCGAACTGGTCTACACCCTGCCCCCCGACACCTATACGGACTTCACCGCCGAGGTCGGCGTCCAATGGCAGGGCGGAGGCAAGGGAAGCGTCGTGTTTGAGGCTTATGTCGATGGCGAACTGCGTTTCGACAGCGGCGTGATGACCGACAGCGATGCACCAAAGGCTGTGGAGGTGTCCCTGGCGGGTGCCCGTGAGTTACGCCTCGTTTCGGCTGACGGGGGCGACGGTTTCAGTTGCGACATGGCCAATTGGGCCCTGGCAAAGCTCCACCGCGATCCCAATGCCCTCCGCTTTGACCCGCCCTCCCTTCAGCTCAATGGAGCGGCGGCCCCGACCCCCAGTGCCGCCGTGGCGGGCTTCTCCCTTATCGCCACTGATCAAGGACCCCAGGCCGCGCGACTGGGGAGCGACGCCTTCGCCCTCTGCCTGCGCGATGGCGAAACCGTCGAATCACTGCTTCCGGTTGCCAACGCACCGGAATCCTTCACGCTGAAGGCCACCGTTGATTTGCTCCAGGGCGACGGCGTGGACGCCAGTCTCGCTATCGACGGCGGCACTATCCAGTCCATACTGCTGAAGCCCGGCGCCAATGAAATTGCCCTCGCGGTGGATGGAGCCAGCAAGGACCTCGCGATTCGCCTCCATACCCGTGGCAGCGGCACGGAATCGCTCGTGCGCTGGCGCGATATCCAGTGGGTTGGCCCGCAGGGCGGCTATCCGCTTCGCGCCCTGCCTGAAGCATCCAGTGGTGACGTTTATCCGCCGCCCCTCCTGCCCACCCTGCGCCCCGCCATGGAGTCCATGCTGATCGAGTGGGATTGGCGCATGCAGGATGGTATCGGCACGGAACGGGAGCCGGTGACCTATGGGTCGGCCATCGAGCGACTCCTCACGCGGGGTGATCGCCTTGTGGCGGATCTCCAGGGCGGCGGCGCGCTCCCCGTGGAGACGCTGACCGCCTGGCACGCCCTGCGCGACCGCTATTCCACCCTCGCCAGCACCGCGACCGATGGGCAGGAACCCGCCTGGGAGCAACTTTGGCGGGAAGCCCACCAGCTCCGCCGCCAGATCGCCCTGGCCAATCCTCTGGCCGATGTGGGGCCACTACTCTTTACCAAGCACGTCTCCTCGGATATGAGCCACCAGCTCACCCAGTACTATGGCCGTTGCGCCCGACCGGGCGGCGGACTCTTCGTGCTGGACAACCCCGGGCGAAGCATGGCGGCCCGTGGACTCACGGTGGGC
>JBHEKR010000122.1:0-28594 GCA_041859365.1 Candidatus Hydrogenedentales bacterium | reverse complement strand
ACTGGGCGTCGCGTGCACCGGCGCCGCCCAACACGTGTCACCAATCCAGAGAAAGGGAGTGCCGTCCGCATGGATGAGCAGCTTGCCATCGCTGGAGGCACGCAGATAGCCATGTTTGGAGAAGCGCCCCACAGGATCAGTGTCTGAAACAATCACCGTTCCTGTTTGTCCATGCAGGCCTGCATTGCCGGTGTCGGAACACGACGACGACCAGGACCACCTCCCGCTGGCAGGGAAGGTCGCGCGCGCGACCATGTTTCGTCCACCATCCCAAAAGCACAGGCCGCTGAAGGTCTGCCCTGCTGGACCCACGAATTGAACACGAACTTCTACATCCGTACATGGATTATCATAGTCTTCTTCACTCTCAAAGACGTGTTCCCAACGGCTCCAAACGACCGCGCGCTCCTGTGCCGTTGCGGATTTCAGTGCCATCAATGCGAGTAAAATTGCAGAAACTTGAATCAGATACATAAGCACCTCCAATGATCTCGCGGATTCGAGGCTCCCCGCATACATTGAGGGGTAATCGTCACGAGAACGCAAGTCTGAACGGAAGACGGGAACCCCTCTTACCCCCGCCCCAGACTCCCCACAAACTCTTGCGCCTTCGCAGCCAGATCATCCACCCAGGGCTTGGCATTCGCCGGCTCGTGAAGCCCATTCTCATCCATCCAGCGCACCACATCGCGCACACCGTCTTCCCACTTCATTAAGTTCCGAAATTCCGGCACGTCGCGCTGGAGCGCCTGGCTGCTGTAGGCCGCGTGGTATTGAAAATTCTCTTTCAGCCACTCGGCTTTGCCCTCGGGTGTCCCGGCGGCGATCTGCTCGGTCGTCATCGTCACGATATTGGCCTCGAGCCCGATGGCCACCGCCATGCGCTCATGGAAGCGCCGCCAGGTCATGATCTCGTCGCCCACAATGTTGTAGGCCTGCCCGAGCACCGTCGTTCGCCCGAGGGCGCCCACAAAACCCTTGGCCATATCGTCCACGTGCCCCGGCTGCCACAATCCATGGCCGTCCCCCGCCACGAGGATGGGCTTGCCCTCGCGCAGGCGTGTGACCAGGCTGGCATCGTAGCCCCAGATGTCGAGGAGCGGCTGGCCCGGCCCGTAGCAGTGGGACGGGCGAAACAGGGTCACGGGAAAGCGGTCGCGGGAGAAGGCCTCAAAGAAAACATCTTCCGCTTCGAGCTTGCGCTGGCCATAGACGCTGACCGGTGTGCGCGGCTCATTTTCCATCGCGGGAATCTTCGAAAGTGGCCCGCCGTACACGCACACGGTGCTGCAGAACAGGTACTGGCTCGCCCGCCCACGAAACAGTGAAACGGCGTGCTGGGCCGTGCGCCGATCGTAGGTCAGCATATCGATCACTGCGTCGATTTCCAGCGCGCCGACGGCGGCGGCGAAGCCCTCGAAATCCTGTCGGTCACCCTGGAGCACTTCCACATCGCCCTGGAGCCGCGAGGGCGACGTTCCCCGGTTGAAGAGGATGGGCTCGTGGCCGGACGCCAACAGCCGGTTGACAATGGCGGTGCTGATGAGGCCGGTGCCGCCGATAACCAAGACTCGCATGATCTGCTCCTGGAGGGTTGAGGGCGGCGCGGATAGTGGCGGCCGCCATGACGTGCGGTATAATACCCCCATGCGCCGCACCCAGTACAGCGGCGCGCCACCAGGAACACCTTTATGCGCTTGCTAATCTGTTGTCTTTTCCTTGCCGCAGGCCCCTTTTCGGGCTGTCCCGGACCAGTCGATCCCGGCCCAACGCTCGCGGAAGTCACTTTTCTGCTTCGGGACCATTTCGCCGCTGCGGACGCGGATCACAGTGGCGCTTTGAGTCTGGCCGAGGCCCGGGCGCAGGTCGAGGAATTGACGGACGATCAGTTCGCCCAACTGGACACCGACAGCAACGGCGAACTCAGCGCTACGGAGCTGGGTGTGTCCGGTGGTGAAGGAGAGGGAGAAGGCGAAGGTGAGGGGGAAGGCGAGGGCGAGCTACCCGTCTTCTATACCTACACCGTCTTGAATACCTACCCCCACGACGCCGCCGCCTTCACCCAGGGCCTCGAAATTGACAATGGAATCCTCTACGAAGGCACGGGCCTCAACGGCCGCTCTTCCCTGCGGCGCGTGGAGCTATCGACGGGCAACGTGGAGCAGCAGGTCAATCTGGATTCCACGTACTTCGGCGAGGGCATCACCGTCTGGGGGGACAGTATCATCCAACTGACCTGGCGCAACAAGAAGGGCTTTGTCTACAACCGGAGCACCTTCGCCCAGACCGGTGATTTCACCTACAGCAGCGAGGGCTGGGGCCTCACGAAGGACGACGACGAACTTATCATGAGCGATGGCACGAATATCCTTCGCATCCTCAATCCCGAGACCTTTCAGGAAGTCCGCCAGCTCCACGTCTATGATCGGGGAGCCCCCGTGACCCAGTTGAACGAGCTCGAATACATCAACGGAGAGATCTGGGCCAACGTCTGGCAGACCGACCTGGTGGCCCGCATCAACCCCACCACAGGAGTCGTGAGCGGCTGGATCGACTTCAGCGGCCTCCTCACCGAGGCTCAGGACGCCCGCGCCGACGTGCTCAACGGCATCGCCTGGGAGGAGAATGGCGGGAGGCTCTTCGTGACAGGGAAGCTGTGGCCCCTGATGTTCGAGGTGAGTGTGCTGCCGCTTTAGGCTTTAGGCTGTGGCTCAATACGACAGATAGGACGGATTGGTAAAATCGGTCCTATCCGTCGTATCCGTCCCATCATCGTCCATTGTCCATTGTCCATTGTCCATTGCTAACCCTTTCCCCCACAAAAGTTTGCGAAAAACAGCCCCGCTCCGGTATACTTCGGGGTTTCCGCAAGAGACTCAGGAGCACCCTATGACCCGCAGCATGACCGGTTTTGGCCGCGTAAGCGCCGATATCGACAACGAAAGCGTGACCATCGAAGTGAGCACGGTGAATCACCGCTTCCTCGAGTGCACC
Source organism: Candidatus Hydrogenedentales bacterium (assembly GCA_041859365.1). Lineage (GTDB taxonomy): Bacteria > Hydrogenedentota > Hydrogenedentia > Hydrogenedentales > JAEUWI01 > JAEUWI01. Next base: position 25,600 of record JBHEKR010000122.1, on the reverse strand, counting down.
TTTCGCATGCCGAGCGTCTGGGCCGCCCTTGAAACGCCTCTGCGCAATCTGGTGAAGGATGCCCTGTCCCGGGGCAAGCTCAACGTATCCATCCGTCGCAGCCGCGGTCCCATGGGCCGCCCCGCCATTCATTTTGATGCGGAAAATGCGAAGCAGTACATCGACGCGAGCAAGGAACTGGCCCGCTTGATGAACAGCACCGGCGCCATGTCCCTCGACGTACTCGCCCAGATGGAAGGCGTCTTCTATCAGGAAGAGCAGGAGCAGGATCTGGATGCGGTAAAAGATCCGCTCTGTGCAGCCTTTGCGGAAGCGCTGAATCAGTTGAATCAGTCCCGCGCCGAAGAGGGTGAATCCCTTGCACGCGATGTGGCCGCGCGCATCACCGAAATGCAGGATGCCCTATCGATCATCGAAGGCATGCTCCCGGATTTGGCGAAAGCCTACGAAGAGCGCCTCCGCACCAAAGTAAGCGAGTTGAATACCGACGTGGGTCTTACTGAAGACCGCCTCGCCATCGAAATTGCCCTCATGGCCGACAAGATGGACGTGAACGAGGAAGTCGTTCGCCTGAAGAGCCATTTTGAGAAGGTCTTGAGCCTCCTGCGCCAGAAAGAGCCCATCGGCCGCGATCTGAACTTCCTGTCCCAGGAATTGCAGCGCGAGATCAATACCCTCGGTTCCAAGATGCGCGATCTGGATGTCACGCGTGAAGTCCTCCGCCTTAAAGCGGAACTGGAAAAGCTGCGCGAACAGGCGCAGAACATCGAGTAGAGGGGCCTCCCGTGGAGAAGCAAGGCGTACTATTGGTAATTTCCGCGCCCTCGGGTGCGGGCAAGCTCACCCTGCTCAACAAGGTGCGCGAGAGCCAGGCGGGCTCCTTTGTGACTACGGTGTCGGCCACGACGCGCGCGCCCCGCACGGGCGAAGTGGACGGCCAGGATTACTACTTCCTGACACGCGAGGTTTTTGAAGCGAAGCGGAACGCCGATGAGTTTGTGGAGTGGGCCGAGGTCCACGGCAATCTCTACGGCACCTTGTTCAGCGAGTTGGACCGCTGCCTGGCCACGGGCAAGGATGTAATCCTGGAGCTGGACGTCCAGGGCATGGAAAGCCTGAAGGAAATCCGTCACGAAGTGGTGACGGTGTTCCTCATGCCCCCCTCGCTGGAGGTGCTGGAGGAACGGCTGCGGAAGCGCGGCACGGATGAAGACGATGTTATCGCCCTGCGGCTGAAAAACGCCGGCGACGAAATGGCCCAGCGCCATGGCTTTGACTATATTGTGGTGAATGATAAAATCGATCAGGCCGCCAGCGATCTGGAAGCGATTATTCGCGCCGAACGCTGCCGCGCCTTTCGGCAACCCTAGGAGACTGCACAATGCCCACCCCGTTCTCGGTCGATGAATTCCAAGGCAAAATCGACAGCCTGTACCGCCTGGTGATCGTGGCCGCGCGCCGCGCCAACCAGATCAACAAGAACGAGTCCCACGGCTTCGGCACGGTGACCAACGCCAAGAAATCGACCATCACGGCCCTTGAGGAAGTGCTGGACGACAAGCTCGGTTATATCACGGCCACCCAGGAAGAAGAGAATTACCTGGAGTAACAGTCCATGGCCAGCGACTTTGATGGCAAGGTAATCGTCCTAGGCGTTACCGGCTCCATCGCTGCCTATAAAGCGTGTGAAATCGCCTCCCGGCTCGTGGAGGCCGGCGCAACCGTGCTGCCGGTCCTCACCGCCGGGGGGCGCGAATTTTTGGGCGCGGCCAGCCTCGAAGGCATCACCGGCCAGCGCGCCATCACCGATATGTTCGAGCCCGTCCAGAACCCCGAAATCGAGCACATCGCCGTGGCCCGTCGCGCGGATCTCTTTCTCATCGCGCCCGCCACAGCCAACATCATCGCCAAAGCGGCCCACGGCCTGGCGGACGACTGGCTCACCACGACCCTCCTGGCCACCCGCGCACCCATCCTCTTCGCGCCCGCCATGAACACCATGATGTATCAGCACCCCGCGACGCAGGACAACATCGCACTGCTGAAATCCCGGGGCTGCCATTTCGTTGGGCCGGGCACCGGCGCACTCGCCTGCGGCGAATTTGGTCCCGGACGCCTCATCGAGACGCCCGCCATCCTGGAGTCCGCCCGCATCGCCCTGCGCAATGATCGCAGCCTCGCCGGCAAGCGCGTGCTCATCTCCAGCGGCGGCAATCACGAGCCCATCGATCCCGTGCGCTACGTCGGCAACCGGAGCAGCGGCAAGATGGGCCACGCCATCGCCCTCGAAGCCCTCATGCGCGGCGCGGAAGTTACCGTGGTCTCCGGACCCTGCGAGATGGCGCCCCCCGACCTGGCCCAGGTCATCGATGCGGCCACGGCCCTGGCCATGCTGGACGCCGTGAACACCTGCCTGCCCCAGGCGGATATCTTCATCGCCGCCGCCGCCGTGGCGGATTACCGCGTGGATCATCCTGCCCAGGAGAAGCGGAAACGCGATGAAGGCGGCATCCACATCGATCTCGTGGCCAACCCCGACATCGCGGCCCACGTGGGGCTGGCGCGACGGCCCGATCAGATCGCCGTGGGCTTTGCCGCGGAAACGAGTGACATCCTTAATAACGCGGCCGCGAAGCTGGCAAAGAAGCACCTTGACCTGATCGTCGCCAACGATGTGAAAAGTGCCGATTCCGGCTTTGGCGTGGAGACGACCCGCGCCTGGTTTCTGTCGCCCGATCGCGAGCCCGAAGCCCTTCCCCTCGTAACCAAGGCCGAACTCGCCCGCCGCCTCTTCGACCGCATCGCGGCACTCATACCCGCCGCTCCCGCCCGCTGACGCGGCACGCAAACGCGCGAGATGGAGAGAAGCCATATAGTCGTGCTCCCCTTCTTCCTTTTTTCTTCTTCGTGCTCTTCGCGGCCTTCGTGGTGAATCATTTGGTTGCGGCCGGAGGCTGCTCCAGGGCATTCGTCGTGAAACATTTGGTTAAGCCCAATGACCTCTCCCCCCTGTAACAACATCGCCCCACCGCGCCACAGTGGGGGTGTTCGTTCCGATACCACGGAAGTTGCGGGCACTCCAGGCCCGGAGAATTAAGCACGGATGGCGCCATCCCCTTAACCTTTGAATTGATCCCGTGGCCGCGAAGCTGAAACTGTACGCATCGTACGGCGGTGACGGTTGCCCCGGCAATGCGGTCTCGTCCGCCCATGGGGCCCACGCGGTCAGTTGCAGTTGTTCACCTGATTATCCCGTTTTCCCTTTCCACGGTGCGCCCCCAAACCGCACCGGTTCCCGATGCAGCGCCGGGCCTTCCCCTCCCGGCGCTGTCCCTTTTCCACGCCCCCTGTGCTTGACTTCTTCCGCATCCACCCCACACTATATTTCACCAAGGGCGGACACTTGATGCTGCAATGTGTTCCGGGCCGGCCCTATGGGAAAGGTGGCCCGCGTCCCCCCTCTACCCCTGTCTCAGTGAATGGAAAGGCGATAGATGGACAAGTCCGAAGCGGAGCGACGCTTTCAGAAAGCTGACAAGCTGTTTACCTATGGCCGCTTTGAAGATGCGCTGGCCGATCTGGAGGCCCTGGATTCGGCCTATCCGAACAACCACCGGGTCTTGAACGCTCGCGTGCGGACGCTCGAGCAGTTGCAGCGCTACGACGAGGCCCTCGCCCTTTGCGATAAGCTGGTCAGCGAGTTGGGCTATCAGAAAGCCCAGACCATGCGGGATCGGCTGGCCGACGAGGTCGCCCGGTCCGGCAACGCGCCGCAGGACGCCTTCTGGTCCAACGAACCGGGCCCCGCGCTGTCACCGCCCCCCGTTTCCCCCGTGAGTAACCCGGTACCGGTCGAAGAGAGCGCGTCGGACGCCCCCGCAAAGCGGCGCTTCAAGCTCAAACCGGTGCGGCTCCTGATCCTTCTGGGGCTGATCGCGGGCATGTACTTCGCCTACGTGCCCTACTGGCTTGGTGGCGGGCTCATCGGAGCCTATTTCATCATCAGGTATGTGCTCATCGGGCTCATCGGCAAATGGCTCATGTTCAAAATTTTCACCGCGCCCTTCAAGATGAAGGGCAAGGCGCTGGAAGGGGCCACGTGCCAGTTACACGGCCACGAATGGACCGAGAAACCGGCCTCGATCGCCGAGGAGGAGCAGGACGGCGACGAAGACGACGTCAAGCCCTTCGTGCCCCTCCGCTATGTCTGGCTGGATGTGACCATTGCGCCCCATGAACGAACCCAGGGATTCACCCACTGGGAGCCGGGTGAACTCGCCCTGGCGCCCTTCGGTCTGAAGTATAAGGGGCTGGATGATATGGACAAGTGTTTCAGCGTCCACAATATCAAGGTCCTCGTGGACGGCCAGGAGGCCGAAGAGGAGGGCATGAAATACCACGGCCCCGTGCGCCTTAAGATGCTCTTTGGCGTTCCGCTGGATCAAGACGCCTTTAAGTTCGTTTATTACTTCGAGCAATTCGGCGAGATCAAACTTGCGCGGTGAGTCCAGAGCTCCCGGCAAAGGCGGGGACTGTACAATTTTGTCATGGTGACACATGATCACTTGTGACCTGGTCTAACCGAGCCACAGGGATTGGAAGCGCAGGCGCCATCGATCCGCAGATCCGTGTTTCATTGAGTCCGCTCGATATGGTACCGTGGCGCGTTGGGAAAAGCAGCGGAAGTGACCGATTACCATGGCACAAAAGACCACAGGCCGTTACACCATCCACGACATCGCCCGTGAGTTGAGCGTGTCCGCCCGAACCGTAAGCCGCGTGCTGAACAAGCAGGCGGGCGTGGGCAAGGGCACCCGGAAGCTAATCGAGGACTTCATCCAGGAGGTTAACTTCCACCCCCACTCCGGCGCGCGCAGCCTGCGACGGCAACGGCTGGACTCTATCGGTGTCGCCGTAACCTCGCCCCTGGACGTGCTCCCCATCAGTAATGACATCCTCACCTGGCTCTTCTTCGAGTTGAACCGCATCTTCAACGACGGTGAGTTCATCGGCTTCGACATGAACCCACCCCCGCGCGATGGTCAATACGATTACGCCAGAGGCGTGAGCGAACAGCGATTCGGCGCTTGTGTGGTCGCGGGTCCTCTGCGCTCCGATGACTCGGTCATTCACCGCGTTCATACCGCAGGTTGCCCCTATATGGTGCTTGGACGACTGGACAATTATCCCGAAATTAGCTCCGCCACGGTGGACTACGAGGAGGCGGCCTATCTCAGCACCCGCTTTCTCATTGACCGAGGCCACACCCGCGTGGGGATGCTCCTGGGCCTGGATGGATTCCAGCCGGGCGCCGAACGGCGACGCGGCTATCGGCGCGCTCTGGAAGAGGCCGGAATTCCCTTTGACGAGACCCTGATGCGCCCCGCGACCTTTGATTCCGACCAGAATATCCGCCTGACCCACCGACTCCTGCTTGATCGCGATATTACCGCACTGGTGGAGAGCAGCGGCACGGAAGACGCCTCCGGACTACGGGAGGGCGCCCGACGCGCGGGCCGCATGCCGGGCGAGAACCTGGACATTGTGGAGTGGACCTACACCTACAAGGCGGCGGTCGTTTCCGAGGCCGTGGCCCACATCTGGCTTCCCGTGCGCGAGGCAGGCTCCGAGGGATTGGAACTCCTCGCCGACTGGTACTACGAACGTCGTTCCGAGCCCTTCCAGGTGCTCTATCGCCCCATCCTCTATGAGACCCCCAAGGTTGGCGACACCACGCCACCGCGGCCTGTGTTCAGCGTGCATGGTTGAGTAAAGATCTCCCCTACGCCCGCGGATGAAACTTCCGGTGGGCCTCCTGCTGGCGCGCGATGCTTACGTGGGTGTAAATCTGGGTTGTGCTGATATCCGCGTGGCCCAGAAGTTCCTGGACGGCGCGGAGGTCGGCCCCGTGATCGAGGAGGTGCGTGGCGAAACTGTGGCGCAGCATGTGGGGCGTTACGTTGCGCGCGATGCCCGCCGCGCGCACCCAGTGCTTCACCACTTTCCACACCATCCCCCGACTCATGCGCTTGCCTTTGGCGGTAAGAAACAGCGTATCGTCAAAACGGGGCTGGGCCTCGCGCACCGCGTGCCAGGCCCGAATCGCTTCCCGCGCACGGGCTCCAAGGGGCACGATACGCACTTTGCTGCCCTTGCCCCGGACGCGCACGATGCTCTCGGCGAGGTCCGCATGATTCACCGGTAGATTGGCAAGCTCGGAGATTCGCAACCCACAGGAATAGAACAGCTCGAGAATCGCCCCATCGCGTGTGCCATGGGCCGCAGCGGGATCAAGCCCCGGTGCCGCCAGCAGCCGCTCCACTTCATCGTTACTGAGGCTGTGGGGCAATAGCCGGGCAAGCTGGGGCGTCTCAATGCCTTCCGAGGGGTCAAGAGGAGCCAGCCGCTCATCGCGCAGGAACACGTGGAAGCGGCGTATGGCGCTCAAATGCCGCGCCAGCGAGCGCGCCTGAAGCCCAGAGGCGATCAGGCTGCCCAGATGATCCAGGACATCTTCCCGGACCACCTCCTCCGCCGAGGTCACGCCATTGTCCGTGAGGAACCCGATATAGCGGCGCAGATCGGCTCCATAGGCCGAAAGCGTGGCTTCGGACAGACCGGCTTCAAAGACGGCCATTTCCAGGTAACGATCTAGGGCAGAGTCGAGGAGCATGGGGAGTTACAGTTGACAGTTGACAGTTGACAGTTGACAGCGGTGGAGCGCCGATGACGCTCACTATAGCACAGTGTAAATAAATGTGTCGTATGGGGCGGGTCGTATGGGTCGTATGGGTCGTATGGGTCGTATGGGTCGTATGGGTCGTATGGGTCGTATGGGTCGTATGGGTCGTATGGGTCGTATGGGGCGCGTGGGGCGCGTGGGGCGCGTGGGGCGCGTGGGGCGCATGGGTCTGGCGCATTGTCGTTCTTGCGACCCTTTGGTCCCATAAGACCCATAAGCCCCATCTCTCCCATCCCCCCCGCGCCTCCAGCGGTCCGCGCACAAAAAAACCCGGCGCCTCGAAAGGCGCCGGGGAAATCTTCAGCTTATGTTACCCGAGCTTAGCTGCCCAGGGTAATTTCGAACACCGCACGGCGGTTAAGGGCGCGGTTGGCGGCCGAGTCGTTCGGCACAGCCGGGGAGCTCTCGCCCATGCTCTTGGAACCCACGCGGGCGGCGTCGATACCGGCGGCCTTCATGTAGGCCACCACGGCATCCGCACGACGCTGGCCGAGGGCCATGTTGTACGCATCGGTGCCGACGCTGTCGGTGTGACCGACCACGACCACGGTGTCACCGGGGAACTTGGTCATCTCAGCGACGAGCTTGTCGATTTCGGCTTTGCCTTCGGGCTTCAGCGTGGACTTGTCGAAGTCGAACAGCACGTTGTTCAGCACGATGGCCGTGCGCTTCGGCGCTTCGTTAACCGCAGGTCCCGGAGCGGGCGTTACCGGGGGCGCAGCTTCTTCCTTGGGAGCAGCGGCATACGTGTGATACACGATACCGCGGTTGCCCCACAGCTCGCCGTCGTCGGCGTTGGAGGCGGGTTCAATGGGCCACCACCAGTAACCGGAACGGCCCTTGGTGTCGGCGGTCGGCGCGGGGGTGGCGCCGGTGTTACCCCACCAGGACATATCGTCCCACTTCTTGGCTGCCTCTGCCTTGCCACCAAAACCACATACGGCGGCAATCAGGGCCAATGCAACTAATCGTTTCATGGCGGTCGTTCTCCTTCTTCGCTGCAATTTAAATTGTCATTCCGCGTCTTTTTTGGTCATACAAAGCATACATAGCTCCGTACCAACCATTTAACCACAATACTCAGGGCGTGTCAAGCAATACCCACCTGATTCGGCGGTTTCCCGACACCATACCGCCTGAGTCCAATCCGTTAGGATCTAAACTCTGGCGCGTATTCTATCATGCGGGGATGGGGCATGCAACTTCCGCCGGGCGCCCTCGGTTGTCCTCCAGGCCACTGAAAATAAAGGGCTTGACCCGGCATCAGACGGCCTCCTTGAGTCGGCCCTGAAGGGTCTCGAGCGCGCCCGCGATCACCGGGTTGTCGGTCCGGTCGATCATTTTGCGCAGTTTCGGAATGGCCCCGCCCACCTTCTTGCCACTCCGCACGGTCCCGAAGAGGTGGCGGCTGACGGTGGACTGGGTCAGTTGGAGAATGACGGCGATATCTTCCTGCGTCTTCCCGTAATAGTAATAAAGCTTCAACACTTCCTTCTGCCGGGGGGTGAGGCACTTGTCGATGATGTCGTTGACCGACGGCTTGACGTCCTCGTAAAAGGACTGCATGGCGTAGCGCCGCTCGCGGTCGTCTTCGGACTCGTAGTACAGGGCCTGGGTCGCGGGGACCCGGTCCAGGGTTGCCATTTCGGTGGGGATTTCCCAGAAATCGGGATTATAGCTGGCCATATCTCGGCTCTCTTTCGTCTCTGAATTTTTGTTGTGTGTCGCCCTGTCCGGCGGAAAACGGGGATTCGGTAGACATAATTCGGTGCCACGTGGGGGTTACATTGGCGCGTTTTACTCGGGCGGCGACATTGACGTGTTTCATGTTGAGATTCCTTCTTGTTCTGATTGGGTTGTGGCGGGCCGAACATCGGCCATCCGGGTTTAAAAGAAAACCACAGGCTCTTTTGGGGGCCTGTGGCTGGGTAAGCTGTGCTATGTCTTCGCGGAATTGCTAGTGCATATGCCTCACCCGGAGCCCGGCCACGCCAATTACATTGGCATGCCACACGAATACGACGGATCGCATCGTGGAGCATTTCGTGGCTTTTTCGCCCGGGTTGGTAAACATGGTGGCAATTCCCTGTTTCGGTTAAGGTTAAGAATGAGTGTATCAGGAGAGACACTTCCGCGCAAGGAAAAATTCCCGCCACCTCGATTTTATCCGCATCACCGCCGTTCTCTCACCCGTCAACCGGAATATGCGCACTTTCCGCCTCAACCAATTTTACTTTCCAAAAAGAATTTCCCACCAGAAAACTCTAAAAGCAATTGCCTACGCTGTACAAATTTGTGCGGATTCTCTCGACGACAGAGGCGTCGTACAAAAACGTACACCCTCCTCTTCCGCGAAGAATTCCACAAGCACCTGTCAACAATAAACTTACACAGCGAATCGATCCATGGCACGTTCCATGCTTTATCAATAGCAGAAGCGAATTCTTCCCATTTGGAATAAGAACGCAACTTTCTTCGGGGGTCGAGGAGGTTGTCAACGGTAACGGACGCCGTAAAGATTGGAGCCCCCGTGGACGCAGTTGCCCAAGCCATTCAGCATTCGACGATAGCATCGGCCCTGGGCGATGCGAGCCCGGAAGAACGTCGTCCCCGTCGACATCTCTTGACCAAGTCCCGCGCTTCGAGTCGGCCACCAATCGATTTCAATTTCAACAACACGCCGCGCATCCTGATCGTGGATGACGAGAATGGCCCCCGGCAATCCCTCCGCATGCTCCTCAAGGAGGACTATGACGTATCGCTGGCCACGGGCGTGGACGATGCGCTCGCCCAGCTCAAAGAGGCGCTGGTGGATATCATCATAACGGATATCCGGATGCCCCACAAGACGGGCATGGATCTCCTTCGGGAAGTTCGCGAGGAGCACGATGATATCGAGTTCATTATCCTGACGGGCTACGGCGAGCTGGACACGGCGATGAAGGCCATTGAGTACGGGGCTTTTGCCTATCTGGAGAAGCCCTTCGACCATCGCATCATGCTGGAGAAGATCCGCGCGTGCGTGGAGAAGCGTCGCCGGGAAGAAGAACGGAAGGCCCTTGAATGCCTGACCATGGAGGCCAACCGCTTCGAGACGCTTGGGCGGCTGGTGTCGGGCACGATGCACGATCTCGGCACCCCCCTCTCGGTCCTGGGCACCCACCTGGAACTGCTGAGCGCGGACCCCTCGCACGAAAGCCTGATGAAGCGCCTGGGCACGATGGAGTCGCAGGTCCGTCACTGCACGGAGCTGGTGCGCTCCACCATGAATTTCCTCCGCCATACGCCAGACGAGCAGTCGCCCTTTGACATCAACACCGCGGTGGAAGTTTGTCTGGACGTTGCCCGCCCACTTCTCACGCGTCAGCAGGTAACCCTTCGGACGGATCTCAGCCCGGACATTTCGATCTGCGTGGGGGACTTTGTGCTGGTGCGCCAGGCGATACTGAACCTGATCTACAACGCGTGCCAGGCCATGGAAGCCCAGGCGGCGCCAAGGGAAATTACCATCACTACGCGCTGCGAGACGAGTCAGCTTGTATTGACCATCGAAGACACGGGCCCCGGTATTCCGGAAAAGGATCGCCAGCGCATCTTCTACACCCTCTTTACGACCAAGGGCAAGAAGGGCACGGGCCTGGGATTGAGTGTGGTTAAGAACGTCATGCACCAGCACGGCGGCGAGGTGTCGCTGGTCTGCCGCGAAGGCCGCGGCGCGTGCTTCCAGTTGACCTTCCCTTACCGCCGCTGATCCTCACTCGAACTTGGATGATTTTCGGGACCGCTCCCCATCGATCCAGCGGTCAAGGGCCTCGTTGAGCAGTCCGGCGTTGATGGGCTTGCTCACGTAGTCGTCCATGCCCGCGGCCAGGCAACGCTCCCGATCCCCCTGGATTGCATTGGCCGTCAGCGCAATGATGGGAAGCCTCCGTCCCGCCCCTTCACGCGCGCGAATGATCTCGGTCGCTTCGAACCCATCCATCTCGGGCATCTGGCAATCCATCAGCACCAGATCGAAGTCTTCCCGACCGACACTTTCCACCGCCTCCCGACCGTTGCAGACCACATCGCACACGTAGCCCTGACGCTCCAGCATGCGGACGGCCACCTTCTGGTTCACGAGGTTGTCCTCGGCCAGCAGGATGCGGACTTTTTGATGGCGCCGCGCCTCCTGCACGTAATGGCGCGTGACAATGGCGCGTTTGTCCGTGCCCTCCTTCCGTCCGAGCACCGCCGCAATGCAATCGAGCAAACGCTCCGCTTTGACCGGTTTCGGCAGGAAGCCGGCGAAGCCGGCCGCTTCCATCCTGCGCGCATCCCCCCGCACCGCGAGGCTGGCCAGCAAGATCATGGGCAGCGCCGCGCCGTTGGGCAGGTCACGGATATGACGGGCCAGGGTCGGGCCATTCATCTCCGGCATACCGTGGTCAACCAGCGCCACTTCAAAGGGATCCTGACCGGGGTCCGACAGCAAGTCCAGGGCCTCGGCCCCGCCTGGAACGCTCGACACGGTGGCCCCGCATCCTTCCAGAATCGTGCTGATGAAGGCGCGGCTCACGGCGTTGTCATCGGCCAGGAGCACCCGAAGACCAGACATGTCGATAGACTCGATAACGGGCTTGCTGGTCGGCTTGAGGGGCGTCCGAAACTGTAGCGTGGCGATAAAGGTGGTACCCCGGTCCGGCTCACTTTCGCAACGCAAGTCTCCGTGCATCAGCTCCGCCAACTGCTTCGAAATAGCGAGACCCAAACCGGTGCCGCCATATTTGCGCGTCGTTGACTCGTCCGCCTGAGTGAAAGACTCGAAGAGCCGGTTCATGCGATCCGGCGGGATCCCGATTCCCGTGTCGGAAACTTCGAATCGAACCCGAAAGCCCCCTTCCACGGCCGCCTCCAGCCCCACCACCACCGTGACCTCGCCCTCGTCGGTAAATTTCAAAGCGTTGCTCAGCAGGTTAAGCAGGATCTGACGCAGACGCCCCGGATCGCCGTTGACACACTGGGGCACTTCGGCGTGCACCAGACAGGCCAATTCGAGATTCTTTTCTTCGGCCCGTGCGCCGAGAAGCTCGAGGCACTCATCCAGGGTGTTTCGCAGGTCAAAATCGAGGGATTCCAGTTCGACTTTGCCCGCCTCAATCTTGGAGAAATCCAGGATCTCGTTGAGCAAGTCGAGGAGGGATTCCGCCGACGTCTTAATCGTATCGGCGTAGTCCTGCTGCTCCGCCGTGAGCTCCGTTTCCCTGAGGAGCTCCAGCATGCCCAGCACCCCATTCATCGGGGTGCGGATTTCGTGGCTCATGTTGGCCAGAAACTGGCTCTTGGCCACGCTGGCGGCCTGGGCGGCCTGGGCCATTTCGCGGGCATGCTCGACCGATGCCGCGAGTTCGTTGTTGAGCCGCAGGGCAGCATCGCGCGCGCGTTCCACCTCGGATTTGCGACGCTGCTCCAGCACGGCCATGCCGAGCTGGCCGCCGATCCCTTCGAGGACCGAAAGCCACAGGGCATCGCGCCGGGGCTGGTGATGAGAGCGGGCATAAAGCAGCCCCTGAATCTCGCCGCCCGCATAAAGGGGGATGAGATAGCTTCCGAAGCGTTCCTCGCGCGCCGCGTCCAGCGAGGCGCTATAGACGAGCACCTGGCGCCCTTCGATTTCGCCATCGGACCAGGCGCGCCGCACCGCCTTTTCCATGGCGACGCGCCAGGCCGGGTCGAAGCCCTCATCGTAAACCGCGCCGACATGGATCGTACCTTCGTCGGGCTCGTTCAGGAATACGGCGACACGTCGCTCGGCCTTCATCTCCCGGATGCCCGCGATGACGGGCAGGACACTCTGGAAGAGGTGTTCGATGCTGTAGGCGTGCTGGATAAAGGCGTAGAGGGTGGCCTGGAGCCGCAGTGCCTCGTTGTTGAATTCCAGGGCCTCCTGGGTCGCCTTGTGGGTCGAAATATCGCGAATGACGCCCGTGAAGGCCGGCCCCTCCCGGGTCTCCATGGCGGTCAGGGAAATTTCCACGGGGAACTTGCGGCCATCGCGGCGGCGGGCGATCAACTCTCCCGCGGCAAGGCCAATCTCGCTGGCATGCTGGGCATGGAGATCCGCGATTGTGGGCATAATCTCGGTAACTTCGATCTGCCCCAGAAGGAGGTTCAGGAAGTTCTCCCCCGTCATGTTCTCATTCTCAAAGCCGAACATGGTCCGGATCGCAGGGTTGGCAACCTGAATCACACCGCGGGCATCGAGCACGACTACGCCGTCGGTAATGGTGTCGAGCACTTTCTTGTACTTGACCTGGCTCTCCAGTTGCTGTTCGATCATGGTATTCAGCGCAATCGCCAGACAACCGACCTCGTCTCGTGCGATAACATCGGCATAAACGCCCTCGTCGCCCCGGGAGCGCGAATCCAGAGCCAGCTCGACGGCGTGGAGTGGATCGAGCACATATCGCCGGAGCAGAACGTACGCCAGAAGGGTCATTGTGACCATGAGCAACGCCGCGAGCGCTCCCATCTTGATGGATACCGTGCAAAACGCGGCGATGGCGAGCGCGGCGGCCACTGCGAGGGGCAGCAGGACCTTCAGGGCAACAGAATGGCGAATGGCGTCACGCATCCCGTTCACAGGCCCCCGTAACGGACGTCGAGCCCGGAATCTACCCCCTTACGGAAGCGGGGTCTGCTGGAAACCGGTATCGGGCCGCACCATGCGACGCGCAGGGCCAGGACCCTGGAACGGTGCTGATTCATGTAGGACAGGCCTTTGCTCTCTATTAGGACTTCGGCTTTCACGCCCAAAACCGTGCGGACTGGCGTGATGCCGACTGCGGCATGTGCGGGGACGTCCCGCCCCGACAGTATAGATCAATAGCGTCGGGGGATAAAGGGGCAATCCGGCGGGGGCGGACGGCGCCCCGCCCCTGGGATGGCCCGTCACAAGGGTAGCATCCTGGGAGCGATGGGCCGCTTGCCTGCGGCGCGCCCGTATTGTTAAATTGACCGAATTGAATGCTAGGATAAGAGACTAACTACGACTTTCATATGGCTTCCTTCAAGGCAAAAGAATCCAGGAGCACTTTCATGCAGTATCTACGTTCGGGCGTTTTCTCCCTTCGGTTCCTCGCCTTTCTCGCCGTTGTATTGGCGGGCGGCTCCGGCTGCGGGTGGATCGCCGACACCGACCGGATCGTCGTTGCCAAGATCGGCGACAAAAACATCACGCGGGGCACGATGCAACGCTACATTTACGACATGCCTGATGACAAACGACCGATCATCCGGACCCGCCAGGACTATGTGCGGGTACTGAAGCAATATATCGACAAGGAGATCAAAATTCCCCTCGGGATTGAGCTCGCCGCAAAGGGTGAAATCAAGATTGACCGCGACGCTGTGCGCGAGGAATTTTTCAAGACGGCCGGCGACAAGGAAGAAACCTACCGGCACATGTGGTCCATTCCTGTTCCCAAGCCGGGAGAGGAATCCCAGCTCATGCAGATCTACAACCTGACCGCCCAGGAAATTCAATCGGTCAAGGACATGATCGAGCAGGAAACAGACGTCATGATGGAGAAGCTTCAGGGCGATCAGGCGGTGTCCTATCTCGCGCAGAAAGCCTTCCTGGCCAAGGAACTGGTTCTGGATGAGGCCGATCTCAAGGCGGAATATGAAGTCAATAAGGAAAGCTTCAAGAGTTTCGAGAGCCTGACGATACTCGGGATTCAATTTCCCACGGCCCAACCCGGTTCCTCCGCCGAGGCGTCCAAGGTCCGGGAACGCCTGAACGCCGGTGAATCCTTTGACGATATCCTGAACGAGTATCTGCTGAAGGACATCCGCTACGGCATCGAGTCCCAAATTGAAAACAACCCCTCGCTCGAGCGTTTCAAGGGCTTCTGGCAGGAAGCATCCGGTGCGGCGGTCGGCGATGTTCTCGGACCAACCTACATGCCGGACTACGGTCGTGTGGGAAAAGATGCCAATGGTCAGCCGGTGCAGGAGACGGTGCCGGAGTGCTGGATCGTCTTCAAGGTGCTGGAAGCCAAGCCCGCGACCATTCTTACTTTCGAGGAAGCACGGGGCTTTGTTTCCGCGCCAGTGGCCTTTGCAGAGATGTTGAATAAACTGTGGGAAGAAAAGGGCGCGGAGATCTTCGAAGACAAGATTCCCGAGCCCAGCGGCGGCGACAAGGACATCTTCGCGAGTTAGGCTTTTACGCCTTCGTCCGATGTGGGAATATAGCGCCCTCGCGCCAGCACCTGGTTGGGATCGAGGGCGCTTTTTATTTGCGACGCCATCTCCCAATAGACGTCGCCCGGACGAACGAGACGCCTCATGCCACCGGGACTGCTGCGGTAGGGAATGTAGCCTTCGGCCATGACTGCCACAGCCGCGGCCGCATAACAATTCCGGGCGCGCTCCACATCCTCGGGCTCGGATTTGTCGAAGGAAACGTTCATCACGGCCACCATGGAGCGCTCGTTCAACAGGGTAAAGGTCATGGGCAGATCAAAGCCATACTGCTTGAAAATGGGCGCGGCGATATCGACGATCCGCTGGGCGTCCTCCCCGCGCAGGGGCAGTACCGGTGCGAGCCAGATCAGGCCCGCCGGAGTATCGAGGGGATCGCTGATACGCCCCTCCCACCCTTCGCGCAAACGCCAGCCGAGGCTTTGCAGGGGCATATCCATGGGGACCCCTTTCAACAGACCATAGTTGGGCTCAAGGGCATCCAGGTGCTTGCGCAGGGTATGCCCCAGACCAAGACGACCGAGCCAGCCCGCCACGCGCTTGCCCAGGGCCAGCTTGCGATCGCCCACGAAAACCACCTTGCCCAGGGAGCCGAAGTTACGCTTGAGTCGGCGTCGCGCTTCGCGCACCTGGGGCGGTGTCCCGGAAAAGGAGCCGGTAATGTTCCATGCGCCCAGGCGGGTCTCCGCGCGCAACGTGCGGCGCAGGGCCTCGGGCAGGGGTGTTTCGCCGTTGGCCCGCTCCCAGGGGTACTGGTCCATACTGGTGAAGACCCGCAGGTCGTTGCCGATGTGCACCGCGCTGTTCAGGATGCCGTGGAGGCGCAACGGTCGCAGTCGATCAATGGCCTCGGCCAGTCGGTCTTCATCGGGCACGCGCACAAGGAAAAAACTGAAGGCCTCGGGCTTTGGGCAGAGCCATATGCCTATGCGCACGACGATACCGAGGTTGGACTGCATGAATAGGCCGTCCAGGATGGGCCCCACGCCATAGGGATAAACATGGGCCGACTTTGCGCCGGAAAAATGGCCGAAACCCGTCTCCAGGAGGCGTCCATCGGGCAGGACCACCGCCATGCCGCAGGTGGTGCGCACATGATCCCCATAGGCGGTGTGGCCGAAACCCCGCTCCGTCATGTTGCCGATGATGCTGGCGTCAGGCCCGGCGCCGGTGACATCCACCCAGTATTCCGGGGCCTGCTGGCGCACGGCGTCGAAGAGTTGCTGCTGGGTGACGCCAGGCTCAATGACGGCGTAGCCCAATTCGCGGTTGATCTCAAAAATACGATTCATCCGCCCAAGATCGATGATGGCCGAATCGTCCACCGCTGCACAGGCGTCGCCGTAACCCCAGTTCTTGCCACCGGAGATGGGATAGACGCCGTGGACATGCTCCTGCGCGATGCGCACAATGGCTTGCACGTCTTCCGGCGATTCGGGATAGAGGACGCAATCGGGGGTCGTGCCGTGAGGCTGCATCGTACGGGAAAAACGGGCGATGGCTTCGGGCGCGGTATCGACTTTGGTCTCGCCCAGAGTCTGGCGCCAGGCGGCAATCGCGGGGTGGGGCATCGCTTAGTGCCTGAAATGGACGAAGAGCCGCCCGAAGTTCTTGCTGTCTTTCTCCACCCGGTGATAGAGCGCCTTGATCTCTCCCCGCTCCAGAAAGCGGAGCACGCTCTTCTTGAGCTGGCCGCTGCCCTTGCCGGGAATAATTTCCACGAGGGCAATCCGCTTTTCCATGGCCTCGCGGATGATGCGATTCAATTCATCCTCGATGCGCCCGCCCTTGTTGTAGATATCGTGGAGGTCGAGTTTCAGCTTGGCCATCAATCCTGATCCAGCGTTGGTCACTTGTTCCAGCGGGCGTCATGCAGTACCATCAGCCCGGGGCGCTCCGAGAGCACGGAGCGACTCTGGGGAGTATAGCGGATTCGCGCGCCAAAGGCGAAGGAGAGAGCAATGTTAAATGGCATGGACTGGGCCGTAATCGGTGGCTATTTCCTGGTGGTCTTCGCGGTGGCGTGGTGGGCCTCGCGCGGCGAGAAGAACCACGAGCGCAACAGCGCCGACTACTTCCTCGCGGGGCGCAACGCGGGTTGGTTTGTCATTGGCGGCTCCCTCTTCGCGTCAAACATCGGCTCGGAACACTTGATCGGCCTGGCGGGCACGGGCGCGGCAAGCGGACTGGCGGTGGCCCAGTTCGAGATTCAGGCCTCGCTGATTCTACTGCTCCTCGGCTGGTTTTTCGTGCCCTTTTACCTCCGCAGCGGCGTATACACCATGCCCGAGTTCATGGAGCGTCGCTATTCCCCCACGGTGCGCTGGTATCTCGCCCTCATCTCTGTCGTGGGCTATGTGCTCACCAAAATATCGGTCACCATCGCCGCGGGCGGCATCGTCTTCGAGTCCCTCATGGGGATGAACTTCTGGACCGGCGCGATTCTGGTCGTCGTCGCCACCGGGGCTTACACGGTCCTCGGCGGCCTCCGCGCGGTGCTCTACACCGACCTGCTTCAGGTCTTCGTGTTGATCGGCGGCTCCGCCCTGGTTTCCATCATCGGAATAAATCAAGTCGGCGGCTGGACCGCACTGCGGGAGGCGGCCCCGGCGGGCTTCTTCTCCGTGTGGAAACCCATGACCGATCCGGCTTTCCCCTGGACCGGCATCCTCTTCGGCGCGCCCATCCTCGGCGTGTGGTATTGGTGCACCGACCAGTTTATTGTACAGCGCGTACTCGCCGCACACGGCGAAGACGACGCGCGGCGGGGCACGATTGTGGCCGGATTCTTGAAGCAGCTCCCGCTGTTCATTTTTGTTGTCCCCGGCATTGTGGCGTATGTATTGAGCCAGCAGGGCGCCCTCACCCTCGAACGAAGCGACGCGGCTCTGCCCACGCTGGTGGCGACCGTCCTCCCCATGGGACTGCGCGGTGTCGTGGTCGCCGGACTCCTGGCTGCGCTCATGAGTTCTCTGTCGTCCGTGTTCAATTCCTGCTCTACCCTCATCACCTGGGACATCTATCGCAAGATGCGCCCCGAGGCGAGCGAGAAAACACTCGTGCGCGTCGGCCAATGGTCCACGGGTGTGCTGGTGCTCCTGGGCCTGCTCTGGATCCCCCTCATGGCCCATGTCTCGGAGCAGCTCTATCAATATCTCCAGAGCGTGCAGGCCTACATCGCCCCGCCCATCGCCGCCGTCTTTCTCATTGGCCTCCTCTGGGGAAGGGTCAACGCCCAGGGCGCCATCGCCTCGCTCCTCACCGGCTTCGTCCTCGGCATGGGCCGTCTCGCCTTGGAATTGAACAAGGACAGCCTCTCCGGACCCGCGCTCCAACTTGCCTCCATCAATTTTCTACACTACGCCTGCCTCCTCTTCATCGTGTGCAGCGTCGTGCTCGTATTGGTGAGCCTCGCGACGCCCGCGCCGAGCGAATCTCGGGTTCATGGACTCACCCACGCGACCGTCAAGGGCGTTCCAACCCTGGGACGACCCGTGTCGGCCTCCTGGCGCGCAAAGGACCTTGGACTGAGTATGGTGTTGCTTGGGATTGTGGCCTTTCTGTGGATTTACTTTCGGGGATAGGGGACCGTTGCCGATTGGCAGTTTCTCAGGATCCATCCAAGCGAAGAATCGAGAAGCAACCGAATGCTCGAAGGGCGACCTCGGGGCCTCGCACATTGGTTATAACAACTGGCATGTAACCCTTCCTTTCCGTTACCATGCGGATGAAAGGAAATCCAACCCATGAAACCCTGCTTTTCCCTCTTGCTTGCATCGTTCGCGGCGCTTACGACCACGCTTTCGGCCGCCGAGCCCGCTACGATGCCGGAGAATCTTCTGCTGGCGCCCACCGCCGCCAATCCGCGCAATTCCGAGGGTGATTTCATCGCGCTCAAGGATGGCCGTATCCTGTTCGTCTACACCCATTTCACCACCGGCTCAAGCGATTATGCGGAAGCCCACCTTGCTTCCCGCGTCTCCAGCGATGGCGGTGAAACGTGGAGCAGCGAGGATCAGGTCGTGGTGGCCCACGAGGGCGGGCACAATGTCATGTCCGTCTCGCTGTTGCGCCTTCAAGATGGCTCCATCGCCCTGCTCTACCTGCGCAAGATCGATTTCGACAATTGCCTGCCCCAACTGCGCATCTCCACCGACGAGGGCGAGACCTGGTCGGAGCCGACCGCGTGCATTACGGAACCCGCGGGCTATTACGTGGTAAACAACGATCGCATGGTCCAGCTCAAGCGCGGCCGCCTGGTCATTCCCGCCGCAAGACACGTCCTCAAGGGCGAAGACAAATTCCAACCGGGCAAAGCGCTGTGTGTGCTTTCCGACGACAACGGCAAGACTTGGCGCATGAGCCAGTCCTTACTGGAAATAGCGCCGGAGGTCTCCTCGGGACTGCAGGAGCCCCTGGTGCTCGAATTGAAAGACGGTCGCCTGCTCATGCTCTGCCGCACGAACGGGGGCACGCAGTATCGCTCCTTCTCCGCCGATGGTGGCGACACCTGGAGCCCCGTGGAGCGGACCAATCTCCTCTCCCCCACTTCCCCCGCCACGGTGGAGCGCATTCCCGGCAGCGACGACCTGCTGCTGGTCTGGAACGACCACACAGGTATTTCGGAAGAATTGAAGGACAAGCGCACCCCCCTTCGCGCCGCGATCTCGCAGGATGATGGCAAGTCCTGGCGCGTGGTGAAAACACTGGAGGACAACCCGGCGGGATGGTATTGTTACACCGCCATGGATTTCGCGGAGGGGCATGCGCTCCTCGGCTATTGCGCCGGTATCCGCAGCAAAGAGAATAATGGCCTGCAAACAACCAAGGTCACCCGGCTGAAGCTGGAGGATCTGTACACCAACCTGGAAGACGCCCCTGTAATCCAAGAGGAATTCTGACCATGAAAAATCTGCTTGTCGTATCGTGTATTGCCCTGGTGGCCTGCGTCGCGGGCTCCGTACTGCGCGCCAGCGCCGTGGAAGAGAAAGCACCCATGAAAGTATTGCGTCACATCGTCATGTTCAAGTTTTCCAGCGAAGAAGCGGCCAAAGAGGTGTCCGCCGCCTTTGTAAACCTGGAAAAAGAAATCGACCAGATCAAAGGCTTCGAATGGGGCACCAACGTGAGCAAGGAAAACCTGGACAAGGGCCTCACCCACGCCTTCACCCTTACCTTCCACAGTCAGGAAGACCTGGACGCCTACATCGTGCACGAAGCCCACAAAAACTTCGCCGGGAACCTCGGTAACAAGGTGACCGACGTTTGCGTGTTTGATTATTGGGCGGAATAAGGGCAACTTCAAGCGCCCGGGATTTCGACGAGATCCCGGGCGCTTTGCTTGTTCGGGGGGAATGAGCCTTATGGGTCGTATGGGTCTTATAGGACCAATCAGAAAGACTTCCTACTCCCCCATAAGACCTACAACTCCCATAAGACCAAGAATTGACATCCCGGTGCCCGACGTGCACGATAAGGGCATCCGACAATTGCCCCTTTGCCCTGAAGGAACCCCCGCCCGGATGAACGTACTTCTTGTGTTTCCCATTCGATTGCGCCTGGTGTCGCTCGCCGCGCTCGCCCTGACGCTTCCCGTCTCCGCCCAGGTTTCCCTCGTAAAGGATGGTAATGCTACTGCGGCCATCGTAACCGCCGAGAAACCTACGCCCACAACGCAGTATGCCGCGCGCGAGCTCGTGCAGCACCTCGAAGAGGCGACAGGCGTCACGCTTGCGGTTGTTGATGAAAACAATGTGCCCGAGACACTCCACACCCGCGTCTTTATTGGCGATACCGAGACGGGGCGTCGCTTTGGTATTGAGCCGGGCCAGTTGCCCCGTGAAACGTACCTGATCCGTTCCGTGGGCAACGATCTGTTTATCGCGGGGCATGACGCGGGCGGTGATCCGATGTCGGACCGCAATCCCGATTCGGGGACGCTCTTTGGTGTATACGAAGTGCTGGAGCGCTTCGTTGGCGTGCGCTGGCTGTGGCCCGGTGAGCTGGGCACGTGGGTCCCGAAGTCCGACACGGTGAGCTTTTCCTCCATCAACGAAACCTGTGCGCCAGCGCTCCAGTTTCGACACTTCTATCTGTCCCATATTCAATCCGTCATGAGCGGCCAGCCCATCGACGGGGACAACGCGCGCGTGGGCTTCAGCCCTGAGGGCGCGGCGGCCTACGCGAAAGCGCTGGAGGTGCTGCTGCGCCGGCATCGCATGGGCGGTATGGACATAAAGCCGCCGACCGGCCACTATTTCTACGGCTGGTGGAAGCGCTATGGCAAGGAACACCCGGAGTGGTTCGCCCTTCGCACGGACGGCACCCGAGGCCACCCGGACCCCGACTACGACAACACGCCGATGTGCGAGTCGAACGAGGAATTGCAGGATTTTGCCATCGACCAGTGGGACGGCAAGAGTGTCCTGGTGCTGGGCCCGGTGGACCGCCCGGGCCGCTGCACCTGTGCGAATTGCCGCGCCTGGGACGGCCCACAGCCCACCAACCCGCCGTGGTTCGCCTCTTACCACTATGGCGCCGACCCGCGCAGCGAAGGGCTCTTCGGCGGGGCGACCTCGGATCGCATGGCGCGCTTCTGGAAAATCATGCAGGAGAAAGCCCTAAAGAAGAATCCCAATGCGCAGGTGTCGATTTCATTTATCTACGAAAACGAGTTCACCGCGCCCGTGACGGGCATCACCCTCGACAGGAATATCTACGGCGAATTCGTGCAATGGCAGGACCCTCACCTGCGCTATTTCCCCATGCCGGACGAAGCCGTGGAATGGTTGAAAGAACAGTGGCTCGGCTGGCGCGCGACAGGCATCCGCATGGGCTACCGCCCCAATTATCTGCACGATGGCTACGTTATGCCGCACTTCGAGACCCGGCAGGAAGGCGAGTTCTTCAAGTTCGTCGTCGAGCACGGCATGGAAGGCGCCTCTTTTGATTCCCTGACGGGACAGTGGGCCGCCCAACTGCCGCGGCTGTATATGCACATGCGACTTTTCGCCAAACCCGAACTGGAACTCGAGACCATCCGCGCGGAATTCCTCGCCACCTTCGGCCCCGCAGCGGACGCCGTCGACCGCTATTACCAGTACTGGGAAGACTACGCCACGGAGAACACGATTCCTTTCACGGAACTGTATCGGGAGGTCGAACGGCGCTACGCCAACTATGTGAAACGCGCCCACCTTGTGTTTCCGCCGGAATCCTTTGCGCCGGCCGAGGCACTGCTTGACGAGGCGCTTGCGGCCACCGCCGATCTGCGCGACACCCAATTTGCAGAGCGGGTCCGATTTGTGCGGCTTGGCCTCGAGCATGCCAGGCTTGCCGCGCAACTCGCCGCAGCGTTCGATGGAGAAGAAGTGCTGCCGGAGAACAAGCTGGTGGAAGGCAAGGCGGCCCTCGAAGCCCTGGTGGCTTTCCGAAAAGCCAACGAGCTCAGCTTTTTCTCGGATCTCTTCCACGCCACCGCCTACTGGGAACGCCCGCGTATGAATTTGGATGAGTTAATGAAGTAGCATCGACACCCGCGCGTCCCGCGACCAAAGAGACGAATAGACGGGTCTTGACGGTGGTATATCACATTGGAGATTCCGCCATGAACAGCCTGTACTTTCCCGCCGCGCCGATGAGCGCTCTGGTTCGCGGGGCGACCGTACTCACCTACGCCCTGATGGTAGTCATCCTCGGTTTCGGACTTTTCAGCGGCCCGAGGGAACTCGCGGTCTGGTCCCTCGCGATGGTGGTCATGCCCCTTGGGTTTATGGCTTTCGGACCGCTGTTCATGATCGGTGGATATACCCTCGAGGATGCACGGCTTCGTGTTCATCGTCTGGGTTGGAGTTCCTCCATCGATCTGGCCGATTTGCAGAATATCCATGCGGACCCGGAAGCGATGAAGCGGAGCTGGCGCATCTGTGGCAATGGCGGACTCTTCTGCTACGCGGGCTATTTCCGGAGCGGGAAGCTGGGCAATTTCCGGCCTTTCGTGACGGATCCCAAGTGCTCCGTGGTCCTTCGCACGGCGCAGAAGATTTACATCGTCTCGCCGGAAGACCCGGAGCGATTCCTGGTGGCGCTCGCCGATCAATATGGCGCGCCACGTACCACACCGGATACCCCCTGAAACCTCCGCAGCGCCCCGTCCACATTTTTCTTGTCCCGATCCAGACCTCTCTGGCGTCTTATAGGACAAGGTCGCTGAGGCGGCGGCAGCGCGGGCGAAGGGATCGGGGATATCGTGCCCCCGATCATTGCAGATTAGCCCACGATGCCCCAGCCACGCGATTGAGTCACAATCTTTTGCCCGTACATTTTTGTACAAACCAAGCTACCCCGTTGAGCCGAGGAAAGTTAGCCCTGGATCCGCCTCGTTGAGGTTTCGCTTTGTTTGTCACCCCGCACGGGCGCGATGTGGGCTCTGATCCTTGTCGTAGGGGATCGGTGCGGACTGTCTCCGCGCGGCCCGGGCATCGCGCCCGTGCATTTTGTTCTTTTGGGGACCCGTGAATGGTTGGTACTACGGGCCCGATGCCTCAGGAATACGAAGAAACCAGCACGTTCTCGAGCTTGTAGGTCAGGTAGACCTGCTGCTCGGACTTCGCCTTGGGCTTGGACTCGGCACCGCCCATGATCAGGGCCGCTTCTGCGAGGGTTACGGGCTGGGCTTCGGCGGATTCTGCTTTCAAATCATCTATCTTAACGGTTGCCATAGTGGAACTCCTTACGTTGATGTGGGGTGTGTGTCGGGGGAAATTGAATGATGAGGCGATTCGTTAGAATCGAACGGACCCGTCGCCGAGGGCCACGTTGACACCGCCGACGTGCTTGCTCTGGGCGGAGACATCGCCCTTGATGCCCTCGTACTGCATGTAGATGGGGCCGCCCTTCACCTGGGCAGCTTCCTGCTCACCCACCACCATCGTCTCGTCCAAGTCCTTCACTTCAATCGTTTTCATGGTTTATTCCTCCGGCCCTGCAAGGCCCAGTTGAGTTTCTTGTGCGTGCCGCGAATTTCAGGACTTCGGTCTCAAAGCCGTTAACGAAATATCGCCCTTGTGCTTGTCATCTTTACTCTCGCCGTCGATACCGTCAAACTTGATGTAGGCGGCGCCGCCCTTTACGTTGGCGGCCTGGGCCAGGGTGACTTCGGCGGTTTCTTTCAGGTCGGTGATTTTCACGTTGCTCATGGTTTCTTCCTCCACCCGAATCTCGGGATGTCTGCTTAACCCGTGCCGTGCATCGGCATCTGCTGAGATGTAAGCAACTTCCATGCCAAAGTCCTGTTTGTAACGCAACATATTCTATCGCAATCACTTAGCCTTTTCGATCACCCCCGTGCTACGATATTGGAATCTCGGTGCACCCGGCGAAGCGATGTACGCAAACGCTACCATGGCCCGAAATCGAATCCATGCTCGGACGAATTCAGGAAGGCGCGCACGAGGCTACCCGTAGCGCCGTGAGGACCCCTTCATGTTCATAACCACCGCCCTGGCCCTGCTCATCTTCGCTCTGCTGCTCTGGGGACTCAGTCTGCTGATGCGCAACGCCAGCATCATCGATTGCTTCTGGGGCCTCGGCTTCATCCTTGTGTGCACCGTCGGCCTGCGCCTATACGACCCGCCCTCGCCCCACCAGGTGCTGCTCGCGGGTATGGTGTTTATCTGGGGCGCGCGGCTCTCCCTCTACCTCACCCGGCGCAACTGGGGCCAGCCGGAAGACTACCGCTACAAAGCCATGCGCGATCACCACGGCCCGTCCTTCGCGTGGAAAAGCCTCTTCACGGTCTTCCTGCTGCAGGGCTTCCTCACGTGGTTCATCTCCCTGCCGCTTCAGGTCGCGATCGCGGCGGAGTCCCCCGTACCCTGGGATGGCCTCGCGCTGGTGGGCGTGGTCATTTTCCTCGCGGGCCTGACCTTCGAGAGCATTGGCGATTGGGAACTCGCGCGCTTCAAGGCGAAGCCGGAGAACAAAGGCAAGGTCATGGACCAGGGACTCTGGCGCTACACGCGCCACCCGAACTACTTCGGCGACGCCCTCCTCTGGTGGGGCCTCTTCATCGCCGCCCTCCCCGCACCCTACGTGATCTACACCGTGCTGAGCCCGCTCGTGATGACGCTGCTGCTCATGAAGGTCTCCGGCGTGCCGCTCCTGGAGAAGCGCATGGCCGAGACGCGACCGAAATACGCGGAGTATGTTCGGAAGACGCCCGCGTTTTTTCCCTGGCGGCCGAAGGGGTAAGATTCGCCGCCTCCAGGTGTTTATCCAGTTGAGTTGTCCACATGCCAGGGTCTGTGGCGTCTAAGGTGCGAATCGTGTTGAATCACAGACCGGTGGGTGTTACACCAACACCTCCGGTAAGATTTCGCAACCCTTGGAGAGAATCCCCATGCAAACTCCAAACGATATCGCGCTATTGCAGCGATGGCAATACCAGCAGGACGCCCAAGCCTTCCGGGCCCTGACCCAGCGCTACGGTGCGCTGGTCTTCGGCATCTGCAACCGCGTGCTCCACAATGCGGCGGACGCCGAGGAGATCACGCAGGACTGTTTCTTGAAACTCGCGCAAGACCCCGGAAAGGTTGATCGTTCCGTGGGACC
>JBHEKR010000400.1:0-4197 GCA_041859365.1 Candidatus Hydrogenedentales bacterium | reverse complement strand
CACCAGGGAAGCGCGTTAGGGCATCTATAACGTACTGGCGAGTCCGGTCTTTGCTCAGAAACTTGCGAAACTTAAAACAGGTGAAGGTGAGTTCGTGGGCTTCGCCCGGTGTATTGTAAGTTTCACGGGTCTTTCGGTGTGGCAGGTTTTCCATGACATGTCCGCTGGTGGTTTCAGACTTAGAACTACACCAAAGTGTCCATTGTAAACCAACATTCCCTCACCCACAAAGTTCCCCCGCTTCGCTCCTCCCTTTGAGGGTGGCACCCGTGGGTTCCTTTTTACTTCATCGCCCACTTCTCAAAGTAGTCAACTTTTTCCAGCGCCACCCTGAGCGAGGCGCACTCCGCATCGCTGAGGGTGTGGAGCGGCAGACGGCAGGGGCCACAGTCGAGGCCGAGCAATTTCATCATCGCTTTCAGTCCGGCCATGCCCTTGTGATCGAGAATAGGCTTCAAAATCTTTCCAGTGGCCTTTTGGAGCGCGAAGGCCTCCTTCGTATTGCCAGCATCGTAGGCCGCCAGGCCTTGCTGGAAGATCGGCGCCATGAAGCTGTAGGTGGTGCCCACCGCGCCGCTTGCGCCGAGGCTGTGTCCGGTGATGCAGAGGTCGTCCACGCCCAGCAGCATCTGATAGCGGCCCTCGGCCTGGTCGATGCAGGCCTGGAATTCGTCCAGCAAATGGCTGCTGAACTTCACGCCTGCGAAGGTGGGCACCTGATCCGGCACGGCGCGGAGGAGTGCCCGCATGTCCAGGCTCACGTTGGTGACCGTGGGGATGTGGTAGTAGTAGAAGGGCAGATCCGGCGCGCCGGAGGCGATTTCCTTGAGGCATGCCACGAGGGTATTCACGCTGTCGGGTTTGAAATAGATGGGCGGCAGCGCGCTCACCGCGTCTGCGCCGATGGACGCAGCATGGGCGGCGAGGCCCCGGGCTTCCCAGTTGCTCGCATGCCCCACCTGCACAATAACGGGGATGCGCCCGGCGGCCGCGCTGACGTAGGCCTCAGCCGCGGCCTTGCGCTCGTCGGTGGTCAGCAGGGGCCCCTCTCCGGTGCTGCCGTTGACGTAGAGTCCGCCGATCTTGTATTGCACCATGCGATCGACGATAGCGGGAACGAGGTCCAGGTTGAGGTTGCCATCGGCATGCATGGGCGTGAAGGTGGCGGCGACTAGACCGGAGATGGACTTCATGGTTCGACTTTCTGATGGGTGCGGACGCACCAGAGACAGTGACTGCGGATGGGCGCCTAGACGCGCCCTTCCAGGAAGGACAACTGGGAATTCATCGCGCGCTGCACGTGGGTCGCCATGACTTCGCCCGCCGTATAGGCGTTGCCGTCGGCGATGGCCTTGGCGATCTCGCGGTGCTCCTCCACCGTGAGGGCGGGATCCTGGGGCATCTTGTCCCTGGGCTTGCAGCGGGTGATGTGGGCGAGCAGGCGCGTGCTGCTGGCGGCGTGGCGCAGCCATTCGTTGTCCGCCGCATCGATGATCGCCTCGTGAAAGGCGGTGTCCTGCGCGTGCCACTCGTGGATCAGCTTGCGATCCGGCGCGGCGGGGTCGAGCTTCACCAGCGCGGCGGAAAAGTCGGACAGGGCGTCGCAGAGCGACAACAGATTGCGCTTCTGGTGGGCTTGGATGTTGTCCGCCGCCTCCCGCGCCGCTAAGACCTCCATCTGCTCGCGGAAGGCATAGAGCTTGATGAGATCCTTCTGGCTGAACTCGCGGACAAAGGACCCCTCGCCCGTGATCTGCTCCACCAGCCCATCTTCGATGAGGCGGCGCACGGCATCGTGAATCGCGGGCGCGCCCACCTCCATCTCATCCGCCAGGGCTTGATCGGAAAGCCGCATACCGGGCGGATACTCGCCTGTGGTGACCTTTTTGAGGAGCTGGTCGTAGACGGCCTGGGACGTGAGGGCATTCATGGGCTTTGGGACTCCGGCGATTAATTACGCGATGTCTCATGGTATTGGGTTGCGCGGGGGAAGTCAAATAGCGGGCAGTCTGGGGAATGGGGCTTATGACTCTAACGGGGCGTATGGGGCGGGAATGTGACGGGTTAGTATCGAAGGTGCGGCGGCGCGTCAAAGGCGTGCCCCTCAGTCTGTCCTACCTGTTGCGCTTGCTTTAGAACACCCATACACCCGACAATTTGAAATATCCTGTTGATTGAATGCTCTCCCCCATATCACTGGCGTACCCCCGCCACTTTTCATGGACCGCGATACCGATGCAGACGATTAGTACCACCGCCCAACGACACGCCCGGGTTGTGTTTTTTCTAGTCAGCCTCGCCGTACTTTCCGCGATAGCGGACGTACGAGCCCAGCCTTCGGCGTCATCGGCGATAACATCGCCTGACCAGGAGGCGATCTCCCGACTCGTGCACCAGCTTGGCGCGGAAGACAGCGAGCTGCGCACGGAAGCCCACCAGAAGTTGATCACGCTTCGCGCGGACGCGGTGTCTGCCCTGGCGGCGTGCGTCGGCGATCCCGATGAGGCGGTCGAGGCGCGCCGAACGGCCGCCCACCTGCTCGGGGGCTGCGGCGCGCAGGCCGACGTGGCGGTTCCGGCACTCGTGGCGGCCATGAAGGACAGGTCGGCGCACATCGAAATTCGGCGCGCGGCGGTTCACGCCTGTGGCGTCATGGGGGCACCCGCGCGTGACGCGGCGACAGTGCTTGGCGAGATTCTTTCCGACGGCAAAGAAAGCCCCGGAATGCGGAGCGCGGCGGCAACATCGCTGGGCCTGATCGGCAATGGGGCCCTGAGCGCCTTGCCCGCACTCCTGCGCGGATTGAGCGATGGGGAGGTGCAAGTCCGCGCCCAGTCGGCTCTGGCCATCGGAGCCATCGGCGGGTCGGCGCCCGAAGGCGGGCCAGCGCTGATTCAAGCGCTGAAGGACGACGCGCCGGCCGTACGTGAGGCTGCGGTTGAGGCCCTGGGAAGCATGGAAGAAGAAGCCGGCGTGGTCGCGGCACTGCTGGGCGCGATGCATGATACTGACGAGTCGGTGCGACTGGTCGCGATCAAGGCGGTTGCCGAATTCTCTTCCGTCCCGCCCGAAGCCGCGGAGGCGGTGGTGGCACTACTGGGCGACGCCGACGCTGCGGTACGCGCCACAGCGGCCGAGTCGCTTGCGGAAATTAAGCCCAAACCCCTCAATGCTGTCCCCGCACTCATCGCCGCGCTGGGCGATCGCGAGCCCCTCGTCAAATATGGTGCAGCCGTCGCGCTGGGTTCCTTCGAGGGTGATGCGCGCGCGGCGATTCCGGCCCTGACGGAAGCCATTCTCACGAGGGACAACCGCAATGAGAGCCAGATCGTCGAGCCTGACCTGATTGCGGCGCTTCGGGCGGTTGGGGCTGACATGAATACGGTGGCGCCTTCCCTTGCCGAGGCGCTTGCGACCGGCGACGACGATACCCGGGGCCGCGCCGAGCGCGCCCTCAGTGCAATTGGGGCGGAGGCGCTGCCTGCGCTGGCCGACGCACTTGCGCGCGGCGACGAGGCGACGCGCCAGTCCGCCGCACGGGCCCTGGAGTCCGTCGAGTTTCCACTCGGTTCAAACATTGTCCTCACGGGCGAGCAGGCCTATTACCTGAAGGCAGCCTATGAGGGCGCTCTCGAAGAACTCCGGCAGCAGGCCTATATAAATCCGACCTTCAAGGCCCGCTTTGAGAGCGCGGTGACCTGGCTTGCGCCGCAGAGCACGACGCCGACAACGAAAGCCGCCCCTGTGCCAACAAAACGTCCGGCCCCTCCCGCGCTGGGTTGGGCGCTGCCCGCGGGGGCACTTCTCCTGGTCGTGGTGGTGAAAACATACACAGGCGTTCGAAAGAAGCCGCGCGCGAAGGAGTGAAGCGCAATTGGATCGGAAGGGTTGCCCGCGCCGGCCGACGCCCTGACTGTTCCAGGCCTGTTGGTGAAGAATGAGCTGAGCGGTGAGCTGCCGGTGGATTCTGCGCAGAACATTGACGCATGTGGACAGCGTGGACGATGTGGACCTCTCAAACGATCTTGTGGCGAAGGTGTCCACTTGGTCCATGCGGCCCCGCCCCAACAAATGAGCCTGAAAAATGCGAGCAGGCCTGTAAGCCGGGTTCTGTCTAGGGGCCTGAGCCCCCGAGACGGCCATTCATCTGGGACGCACGTCGCCGTGCGCCTCTAGCTTCCTACCCGGGAGCAGCGC
>JBHEKR010000523.1:0-6037 GCA_041859365.1 Candidatus Hydrogenedentales bacterium | reverse complement strand
TGGGAAACCCATCAGGCCCAACCAGGCGCCGCCAGCGAGGACGACGCATGAGCAAGCACCCCCCCTGCCCCCGGGGCCACGAACAGGCCCAGGCGGCCATCCAGACCCAGGCCGACATCATCATGGCCAAGGCCGAAGGCGTCACCAACCTCGACGGCGCCGCCATACACGACATGCGTGTTGCTTCCCGCCGCCTGCGCATGGCGCTCGACATCTACCAGCCCTTTTTGTCGCCGAAGCCGCGCAAGGTCCTCCGCAAACTCGCCCGGAGCATCACCCGCGATCTGGGCACTCGCCGCGAACTCGATGTCATGGCCATCATGATGCGCGATCACCGCGAAGAGACCCACGGCGTGTGGCAGCGCTTCATGGATCATGCCATCACCATCATCGACAAGCGCCGGGACGATCAGGCGAAGTTTTGTCGCGAGGCCGCGACGCTCGCAGCGGGCGATCGCTTTCCGGAAGCGGTGTCCGCCGTCCTTGCCGAAATAAAGACCGACGGCATCTGCGTGCTGGATCTCGCCCAGGCTGGAATCTTCGCGGCCCTGACCGAAGCGCGCCTTGCACGCAAAGAGTGGCGGCGTTCGGATGATCCCGAGTCGCTCCACCTCGTGCGCATCGCCCTCAAGCACCTGCGCTACGCCTGCGAGTTCCACGCGCCGCTCTATGGTGACGCCATGATCTCCCATATCGAGCATGTCAAAGCCGCCCAGGAAATCCTGGGCGAATGGAATGAGTGCCGTCTCCTGGAAGACATGGTGCTGGCCCTCGGCGGTGCCGCCGACTACAGCCTCGCCCAGGGCGCGCCCCTCGTGGCCGAAGCCTACGGGAACCACGCGACGGAACTGGCCGAACAGTTCGGCCCCATTGGAAAAGCGCTCCTGGGGAAGGAGGCGCGAAAAGAATTCGAGAAGATGATATCCGGGCCCCAGGTCCCCTGCTGTAAATCCGCAATTGGAGAAGATGCCCCATGAAGTTCGCCATTACCGCCCTCGTTCTCGTTGCCAGTGCACTCCGGGTGCCGGCGGCCGAATTGCCCCTGCGCTTCTGGGACGCGTCGGACATCGAAGCGCCCTTTGGTAAGATCGTCTTCGGTGCGGAAATGCTGGAAAACGAAAGCCGCGCCACCGGCTTCCCCGACATGCAGTATGGCTGCGAAGTCCCCCGGCCCGATGGCGCCGCCTGGATCTACGGCTGGCGCATGCGCAACTGGGACGATCGTCCTCATCGCGTCATCCAGATCGTACGATGCAGCACCCGCGATGGCCGCACCTTCGAGGGCGAGGAAGTCGTCTTCGAATACGAGCGCAGCGAGTGGCAGGGCTTCGCAAACTTCGTCTATCGTCCCACCGACGGGGCCATCTTCCTCTTCTCCTGGGCCGAGTGGCCCGGAAAACTCCACGTTTTTCGCAGTGACAACGGCACTGACTGGAAACTGATCTCCGACAATGCCCTCCAGGGCCACGACGCCTCCTGCTTTTTCTGGCACGCCCCCACAGGCCAGCTCGTGAACATCCAGACCATCGTCCAGCCCTACCCCAAGCGCTACCCGGACAACATCGGCGAACGCCGCCGCGTACTGTCCTTCTTGCGCTCGAGTGACGGCATCGCGTGGGAACCTTTTACCCCCGAATTCCTGGGCGGCGCAACGCTATGGACCCCCGACGCCCACGACCCCGCCGATCTCGAATTCTACCGCGTCGTGGTGATGCTGCTGCAGGGACGCTACGCGCTCCTGCTCAACGACTACATGCCGCCCCCCTCCGAGGCCAATTCACGCCGCGCCCTCACCAAACACGGCCCGCCTTATCTCGCCGAGTGGGCCATCAGCCGTGATGGACTCAACTGGAAGCGGCCCTTCCGCGACACCAACGCCTTTGAGCAGCAGTTCTGGCTCGCCCTCCAGGGCCCCCTTTTCCGCGAAGGTCGCCTCCGCTACTACAAGCCCGACGGCAGCATCGCCAGTTTGCCCGACGACCGCGTGTTCTATGCCACCTGCCGCGCCAACGGCGAATTCTCCACGCCCCCCTTCACCATGACCGCCGCAGGTCTCACCCTCAATGCGCACGCGGGCTATCGACCGGCCGAAGGCGCAACCGGCCAAGCCTACATCATGGCGGAGCTGCGGGATGCCTCAGGCACGCTCATCCCCGGCTACGAGCGCGAAAAGTGCCTCTACGAAAACACCGAAGGCCGCGCACTGCCCATGGCCTGGGACGGGAAAAGTGGGGGAGACCTCGCCGGGCAAAGCGTGCAACTCCGTTTCTTCCTCCGGGATACCAAGATCTACGGGGTGAACGCAACGCAATAGCGAGACACCGCGACATCTCAGGGACTGGCGCGGACCCACGCGCCACGGCACCAGGCTTCACGTTCGACGTACAAGGTCCTTAGATCTGCAAAGAGGAACGCAACGTCCGAGGGTGTACTTTCGTCAGCGAGGTATAAGCCATCTGATATTCGGAAAGTTCTTGCTGCGCTCGACTTGTTGTTGCACAGCAAAACACGCGCATGTATGGAGCGCCGGCGGCCCGCCGGCATTGCACCGAAGGTGCAAAATCGAGTGATTGTGAAAATTGATGAATTGCCCATGGCATTACGAACCATGCGCCTGCAGCGCAATGCCGGCGGGCCGCCGGCGCTCCATAATTGCACGTTCATTTGAGGTGCTTAGTCCTACTGCGGGCAGCAATGTCTCAGACTGCTAAAGTGTTTCTTGCGATCAAAGCGCTCCCGATTAGGGTCCCTGATCTCGCTCAGGCCGCCCCGGACCGGTACCGCACCAAGTACTCTTCAATCCGCCGCACCAGCCCATCCGCTTCCCCCTTGTCGCGAATTCCCTTCAGCACCAGCCTCACGCCCGACTCCGTATGCACCCGGATCGCATAGTAAAATGTCTTTCCAGATCGCCCATCAACCTGAGCATCCACCAGCACGATTTTCCCAAGCGGAATCGCCTTTCGACGGCTGAAGCCCAGCATCGAAGAGACTTCGGTGAGCGAAGTGGGGGAGAGGTGAACGTGGCTCCTGCCGAACCAGAGGCGCAGTGTGGTATGCAGCAGCGGAATGGCAAAAATTACAAAAAAAATCATCATGAAGAGCGGCATCGAAGCCGAGGTGTAAAAGTATACCGGCATTGCGACGGGAACCACGGTGGCAATAGTGAAAACAAGCGCGAATAGAATTCTCAGCGGATTGTCGACATAGTGAAACTCCAGTTCGTCGCCACACGCCTTCACTTCAATCGTCGGCGAGCGCGACTCTCTCGGGTCGGGCGCGGAATACGCCACGCACGGAACCGCTTGCTCTCCCGCCACGTGAAAAACCGGAACGACATACATCGCGGAAAGATTAATGCCCGGCGATTTCCCCCTAATCGATAGTTCCCACTGAACCCGTTTGCTCTTCTGCTCCGCCGTTGACGCCTCGCACGTGGATGGAATGGCGAAGTCGACCGGAATGAGCGCATTGCCTTGCTCATCCGCCCCCAGCGACTGTGAAGCGATGGTTTGCACTTCGCGCCAAAGCTCCGTCCGCATACCGTGGCCCGTGTCGGTCCCATCGTCAGGGTCGTAGTAATAGCAGGTCAATCGTGTCTCGATGGAATCAATCTCTGTCGGGGTGACCGGGGTCCTGATCGTTGCCACCAGACGACCGCCAATCGCCCCGGGATTCGTATGGAGTTCGCATACCATGTCCCGATATCGACACCAGCGGACCGTTGTGTACAGGGTAGGCAACAGGACGGCCACAGCCATCAATACGGTAACGCCTGCGAAATAGTAGGATTTGAAGTCTCTCGCAACATCTTTCCAATGGATCGCGATTAATACGGCGACGCCGGCAAGGAGAATGCCGAAGACCCACTGGAGCGCAAGGCGGGTCGGCGGCTGACATTTCAGGACTCCCCCATCCCAATCCTCGCGCCAGCGCCATGGCTCATTTGGATGCCGCTCCTTACGCCGCTCGTACTCGTGATTCATCTGACGATCTTTCCAGCCCGCGCTCTTCAGCTCCGCTCCAGCACCTCGGCCTTTTCCCGCGCATATTCTTCGTCCGAGAGAATCCCCTCCTGATGCAGCGCATGCAACTCGCGGAGGCGTTCCGCAAATTCAGCGCCCCGGCCCTTCGGCGTCCCCACCACAATCCCCGCCTCGTCCAAGCCGTCCTTCATCATGCCCCCGGCCATACGCGCCCAGGGCTCCAGATCTTCCCGCGCCCGTTCCGGATCGAGCACCACACCGGAGCCCGCCAGGCCCGCGCGACCGATCCCGGCCAGCACGCCGCCGGCCATCATCATGGCCATGCCGCCAAAGGCCCGCATGGCAAACGACTGGGCCCGGCCCACAAAATTATCGAATCGCCCAAAGTCCAGGGCGAACGTTACAAATACGGAACCGAACGTGAGCACGCCCACCACGACCAGGATCTGCCCCGCCACGTAGAGGAGCTTTCTGCCTTCGGATACATTTCTATTTGCCATGATAATCCCCTGATTGCGCCAGAATCTGGCCTCTCGATTGCACCTCAACTACCGCCAAAGGCCCCATCTTATTCGCCAGTCACCCCCGCCCTCAGTGGGTCAGCGCATACACAACAATATTCACGCCCATCTTCCGGCAGATCGTCTTGTCCGCGTGAACCGTGCGGTTGGTGAACTCCCACCGCCAGCCGCAGTGAAGATCAACCGACGTCAGTAGCACGGCCAGGCGGTTGTCGATGAACAGGCCCATGTCCGACGAACGATCTCCCTGAACCCACGGCGCGCCATCCGGCATGTCGTACACACAGTGATAGATCTCGTGGTCCTTCGGCACCGGAACCATCTCCATATCCGGAAAAACCTTCTTGAACTCCCGGAGAAAGCACTTGTAAAACGCGTTCGGGTTGTCCTTGGCGATACAATCGTCCACATACCAGAACCCGCCTCGCTTGATGTATTCCCGCAGCGTCGCCGCCTCCGGTTCGTTAAACTCAAACATCCCGCTACCCGTCATGAAGATGAAGGGACGGCTGAACGCCACCGAAGGCGTCTCCGGATGGAAATAGGCCTGACGCAGGTCTTCTATCGAGATGGATCGCTCGTAAAATGTTTTCTCGGAAAGCTTGATGTTCGTCGTCTCCCGAACAAAGCGCAGCAAGTCCTCGTCCTTGTCGATGCCGCAGTCCCACTCGTCCTGGGTCGTGTTGATCGTGCGGAATTGTAGCCGGGAAAACACAAATACGCTGGGATCTTCTTCCTCGGTCGTATTCCGTATGCGCCGGCCCTGAGCAAGCGCGGAAGGGGCAAGGGCAAGCAGGCTCCCCGCCGCAATCGTCTGCAGAAACTGCCGTCTGTGCTTTTCGTCGTTCACCGTGACGCCCTCTCGTGACAATGGAGTGTAGCCCCCCGCTTATAGACGCCGCAAGTGCCGATTCAGGGACAGATTTCCGCCCCAGACACTCGGATTCCCAATAATTAGGTATTGACCTAAGTGTTTCGTTCTGCTATAGTCAACCCCGCAGCAGTGAGAACCCCACTCGGGCCATCACAAGGAGTAAATCATGTCCCTCGTCGCCGAGCCAATCGACGCCGTATTTAAGGCCCTGTCCGACCCTACGCGCCGCCGCGTCCTGGAGCGCCTTAGCCTCAGCTCGGCCTCCGTCAGCGAACTGGCCGAGCCTTTCGATATGGCCCTGCCTTCCTTTGTGCAGCACCTGCGGGTCCTCGAAGAGAGCGGACTGGTGACCTCCAGAAAGACAGGCCGCGTTCGGACCTACAAACTCGACGCAGCACAATTGCATACCGCCGAAGACTGGCTCGCCCGGCAGCGCTCGCTCTGGGAACGCCGTTTGGATCAATTGGACGAATACCTTCTCAAACTCAAGGAGCAGCAGCAATGAGTATTCCCTGTGCCTTCGATCCCAACCTGGACCTCAAGCTCGAGCGCGTCATCGACGTGCCCGTGGAACTCGTCTGGAAAGCCTGGACCGAGCCGGACCACCTCAAGGTCTGGTTTTGCCCAAAACCCTGGGGCGTCAGCGACTGCGAGAT
>JBHEKR010000329.1:0-43603 GCA_041859365.1 Candidatus Hydrogenedentales bacterium | reverse complement strand
GAAGTGCTTCGACAACAGCGGACTCGTGTCACTGCTACAGCAACTGCAACAGCTTCAACGTACAACATGAACCGCCGTATACGGAACCGTACGTACGGTGGTGTGGGAGGACGGCGGGGGCAACCCCGCCTCCTACCCGATGGGTCATGGGTCATGGGGCCCATACGACCCATTCTTCCCTCTTCTGCCAGTTGCACAAATCAGACTCCCGGTATATATTAGAGAGCATCCGGTAAACACCATGACAAGAGGGAGCATCCCATGGTAAAGGTGGTGGTAGCAGAAGACGACCGACAAGTTGCCCGCTTTATAGCGCGCGTTATGACTTCGATGGGGTACTTCCCGATCATTTGCAGCGACGGCAAGCGGGCGCTCCATGTACTCGAAGACAACCCGGATACCCAGTTGCTCATAACCGATGTATCCATGCCCCAGATGGACGGACGCTCCCTCGTGATGGAAGTCCGGGGCAGAAGTGCATTCAAGAAGCTGCCCATCATCATTACCTCGGGCCTCGTGCGTGTGTCGGAGATCACCGATCTCCTCGATATCGGGGTGACCTGCTTCCTGGGCAAGCCGGTGGAAGTGGGGGACCTCAAGGCCTACGCCAGAAGCCTCGTGGAGCGCGGCGCGGTGGCATAGGGGACCGCGCAGCACGCCGCCAACGGTGCGCGCAACGATGGTACTAAAGCTGGTTCGGGGCCTATCATTCTTTTCCAATCTCGACCAGAATCTGTTCCGATTCGAGTGTGCCGGTCCAGTAGGGAAGACTTGGAATGCCGCCATCGTGTTGCGCTTCGGTACCCTCAAATTGCGTGCGTACCTCATAGGTTCCTGGCTGCAAGACGATAGCGTGCTCCTTGGTCTTGGGGCACCAGAAGTCTCCGAGTTCAAGCGCAACGGTGTACGTGGAGCCGGTGCGCAACGGCACGGGATAGTCGTCCATGCGTCCCGCAACGCCGGGCACGTCCTTGTCGGCGTAGTGCAATTCCCTCTGGCCCCCTGTCCCATCCACGATCAGGATTCGTATAGCCTCGGGGCGCTGAATCCGACCGTTGCCGAGCACGGTCCCCAGATTCACGTACACGTCCTTGTCGCCGGTGTTTTTCAAGGTAACTTGGAGCCTGAGCGCACCGCTGCTCTCCGGGCTGTCCGCCTGAATGGACAGGGCCAGTCCTTCGGATTCTTCGGGCTCGGATGCGGGGGAGGCGGGCGAGATTCGGTTATTCGCGCCGATGCTGGCCAACAAGGCGATGGCGGTGAGGGCGATGCCATAGATTCTCATTGTGCGATTCCCCAGGTATGAGTTGAATCCAGCAGTTTCAACCAGTCTGCAGTAAGCGTTACGCCGGGAATACTATCGCGTGAGACGTCGATTCGGTGAAGGCTGCTCAGCCAGTCTCTTCCGCCTCGGCGGAGTCGGCAAACTCCTGCGCGATGGCCTCGGCGCGGTCGGCGATTGCGAGGAAGGCGTCGACGAGTTCCGGGTCGAAGTGCTTGCCACGGCCCTCGCGTAGGATATCCAGAGCGGCCTCGTGGGTGAAGGAGGGCTTGTAACGGCGCTTGCTGATGAGTGCGTCGTACACATCGGCCACCGCCATGATTCGTCCGCAGAGGGGGATATCTTCACCGCGAAGTCCGCCGGGGTAGCCCGTACCGTCCCATTTTTCGTGGTGGGTCTGGGCCATTTCTCTGGCCACCCGGAGGAACGAATTCGAACCGAGCTGCTTCTCCGCCGCCGCGAGGGTGTCGTGGCCGTAAATGGTGTGTTTCTTCATCTCCTCGAACTCTTCCTCGGTAAGCTTGCCGGGCTTCTGGAGGATGGCGTCGGGAACGCCCACCTTGCCGATGTCGTGGAGGGGAGCGGAGCGATAGAGATTCTCGACGTAGGTGGTATCGAGCGTTTCAGCGTACTTCGGCAACTGGCGCAGCGCCTGGGCCAGTTCGAGGACAAAATGCTGGGTACGCCGGATGTGCATACCGGTTTCGGGGTCGCGATATTCGGCGAGGCAGGCCAGGCTCTCGATGGTGACGTGCTGCACGAGTTCGATCTCGGCGGTGCGCTCGCGCACCAGGTCCTCCAGGCGATCCCGGTAGAGTTTGAGCTCCAACTGGTTGCTTACGCGGGCGCGCAGCAGCGCGGGCTTGAAGGGCTTGGTGATATAGTCTACGGCTCCCATGGCGAGTCCATGGGCCTCGTCTTCCACTTCGTTGAGTCCCGAAAGGAAGATGACGGATATTCCTCGGGTGCGGGGATTTTCCTTCATTCGACGAAAGACCTCGTGCCCGTCCATCCCGGGCATGACGATATCGAGGAGCACCAGATCGACAGTCTCGCGTTCGAGCAGATCGAGGGCGCTCGGACCATCCATGGCAACCCGCACGTCGAAATCGTCGCCCAACGTTGCAAGAAGTATATCGATATTGCCCTCGGCGTCATCCACCAGCAGGATCTTGCGTTCACTCAATCGAACCATAATCAGTTTCCGTCGTGTTGGATGCTAGAGAAAGCAGCAATTCAAGTGCCGCGATGGCGTCTTTGAAATTATAGCGTCCCGCAAACTCGGCCAGCGTCCGGACCTCGCCCGCGATGGAATCCGGCCAAACTCGCTCGTTCAATTGCATCGCAATGGACTTGACCTGCTTGGCGCGCCCATCCCGTAATGGAGGGCCCAGCTCTTTCAGCAAGGTGAGGAGTAATTCACGGGATCCCGGCCTGGCGGGCGGCGTTTCAACGCCTTGGTCACCTTCCAGCGCCAGCGCAATCGATTCAATGGTGACGTGCAATTCCCCCGCCAATCGCTCGAGCAGGGCGCCTGGAGATTCTCCCGCGGCCACCTTCTGCTCCACAAGACCCGCGGCGTCCCTGAGCGCATCGGCCCCGATATTGCCGGCCACCCCCTTGATATTGTGGGCCAGGCGCCGGGCCTCGGCGGGCATCTCCGCGATCAGAAATCTCTGGATCTCGGTGCTCGCATTCGCATAGTCACGGCAGAACTTTTCCAGCAGCGAGTGGTAGAGTACTGAATTGCCCCCGAGCCGTTCAATGCCGGAACGGATTCTGAGACCGGGCAGGTCGCGCATGGGGAGCGCAAAGCGGGCCTCGTCCGGCGATGCGGCGGGGTGCTCCTTTTCGCTGTCCGCGCCCTCTCGGTCCGGGAGCCACTTGTGCAGCGTACGGTAAAACTCTTCAAGCATGATAGGCTTGGTGATGTGGTCGCTCATGCCGGCGGCAATACTCTGCTCCCGGTCTTCCATCCGGGCGTGAGCGGTCATGGCGATGATGGGGAGCGAGTCGGCCTCCGGAATACTACTCTTCCTGATTTGGAGGGTCGCCTCGAATCCATCCATCACTGGCATCTGAATATCCATCAGGACCAACTCACAGGCGTTGTGCTCCAGCCAATCGATGGCC
The DNA here is from genome assembly GCA_041859365.1 of Candidatus Hydrogenedentales bacterium. GTDB lineage: Bacteria > Hydrogenedentota > Hydrogenedentia > Hydrogenedentales > JAEUWI01 > JAEUWI01. The sequence continues at coordinate 40,188 of JBHEKR010000329.1, read as the reverse complement.
TCCTGGCCATTGTTTGCCGTATGGACCACCAGACCAACCCGCCGGAGAAGCTCGACGGCGATCTGCTGATTGATCTCGTTGTCCTCAACCAGGAGTACTCGGCCGCCGCGCTTCCTGGCGAGTTGGGCCGCCGCCGGTGAGGGGCCCGCAGGAAGCGGCGGTGGTGACTGGCGACCGAACACACGCATGATGGAGTCGAGGAGGGTGGACCTCGATATCGGTTTGACGAGGAACGCGTAGGAGTTGAGCCCGGCTCGCATGGCCTGTTTCAAGGCCTCCTCGCGCCCGTAGGCGGTTACCATGATGATATGCGGTTGGCGCGGGATATCGCGTGCGCTCCGGATACGATTGATCGTGTCGAATCCGTCCATGTCACCGAGGCGCCAATCAAGCACCAGCAGGTCAAAGGGCGCATCGGCCGCGCCCGCGAGAAGGTCCAGAGCTCCCTGGCCCGAATCTGTGGTCACCACGTCGAAGTGGAATGACGCCAACATACTCTGGAGAATCTCGCGCGCGTGCGCATTATCATCCGCCACCAGCACCCGAATACCCTGGAGATCCGCCAGCGGCGCCCGTTGCGGGCGCTGGGAAGCATGCTTGACCCCGAAACGAGCGCTGAACCGGAAGTCGCTCCCCGAGCCCGGTATGCTCTTGACCTCAATAGTTCCGCCCATGAGTTCCACGAGACGCCGACAGATGGCCAGGCCCAGTCCGGTGCCGCCGTAGCGCCGCGTGGTGGAGTCATCGGCTTGAGAAAACTCGCGGAAAAGCCTTCCCAGTTGCTCTTCCGTCATCCCGATGCCCGTGTCCTGAACGCTGAAGGAGAGGGTGGCTTGATCGTCGGATAGTGCATCCAGATCAATCGATACCAGGACTTCGCCCGAGTGGGTGAACTTTATGGCGTTGTTGACGAGATTCAGCAGGACCTGCCCGAGGCGGGTAGGGTCGCCGCGCAGGGTCCAGGGGATGTCGGGACTTACCTTGACGAGGAGTTCCAGGCCCTTCTCCGAAGCACGCATTGAAACTAGGTTGCAGAGATTCGCGACCACTTCGTCCAGCTCGAAGTCGATGGATTCCATGGTGAGCATGCCGGCTTCAATTTTCGAAAAATCCAGGATGTCATTGATAATGTGGAGCAGCCCCATGGCGGCGTGCTCCAGTTTGGCTATATAGTCATGTTGCTGCGGCGAGAGGTCGGTCATCAATGCGAGCTGGCTCATGCCGATGATGGCGTTCATCGGCGTGCGAATTTCGTGACTCATTTTCGCAAGAAAAGCGCTCTTGGCGCTGTTGGCCTCTTCGGCGGCATCGCGTGCCGCCGCAAGCTCCTCAAGCATCTGCTTGCGCCGCGTGATGTCGTAAAGAATGCAGTGGGCGCGCATGAAATCCCCATTTTCCAGGCGCTGAGTTCGCACCGCCACCTGAAGCGACACCTCCTTGCTTTCCCGGGTGAGAACCGTCAGCTCGCTATCGAACTGGTCCTCACGCTGAAGACGCGCCAGGTAGAGCGGCCAGACCCCCTGAATCTCCGGGGTCCACAGGTCACCGAAGGCGCGCCCCTTGAGCTCCGCCCAGGGGTAGCCGAGCATATCGAGCAGACACGCGTTGGCATCGACAATGTGGCCGGATATGTCCAGGGACTGGTAGGCGACGGGCGAGTTCTCGAAGAGATTGCGGAAGCGATTCTCACTTTCGCGCAGCAAATTCTCCGCCTGGGTACGTTCGGTCAGATCGTGAATAACCGCCAGGAGTGTTTCATGACCAAATACGCGGATAGGGGTGAGTGTGACCTCCACGGGGAAATCGGTGCCATCGAGTTTCCGGTGAACCCAGTCAAAGCGATGGCTATCCCTTGTCAGGGCAATAGCGATCAGCGCCTCCGCCTTGGCGCGGGAGGACATGCCATCCGGCTGCAACTCGGGCGATATGTCGGCAGGGTTGCGGCCGATAAGGTCGGACTTTTCCCGGCCCCCTAGAACGCGCACGGCGGTGTCGTTGCAATCCGAGATCATGTTTTGCTCAAGGATCAACAGCGCGTCGGATGAGTTTTCAAAAAGGGCGCGGAAGCGGACATTCAGCACGCGCTCCTCGGTAACGTCCTCCTTCACGGCCACGAAATTTACGATCACGCCACGGTCATCCATGATGGGGCTGATGGTGGCTTTTTCCCAGAACAGCGCGCCGGACTTCTTCTTGTTGCAGAATTCGCCGGTCCAAGTGTTTCCCGAGGTGACGGTTTTCCAGAGCGTTTCGTAATACCCTCGCTCCAGTTGGCCGGAAGAGAGAATCCTGGGGTTCTTTCCCCGGACCTCGTCCGCGCTGTACCCTGTCTGTTCCTCGAATCGGTTGTTGACAAACTCGATATCACCCCGAACATCGGTGATGACTACGGCCACCGGACTCGCCTCAATCGCGCGAGATAGTTTGCGAAGCTCCAGTTCGTTTTTCTTACGTTCGGTAATATCGTGAAAGGTTGCCACGGCCCCCACCACGTCACCGTCGCGATTCAGCGGCACGATATTCAGGTGGGCGATGAAGGAACTGCCATTCTTACGCCAAAGCGTACACTCTTCAACTTCGCACTGTTCGTTGCGCTCCATGGCGGTGAAGAAGGGCGTGTCCCGAGCGACCGAACCCGACCGAGCCCGAATTGCGCCCGGCGGCCTGAAAAATTTCGCCGCGCTGCCCAGCAGCGCTTCATGGAGTTCATAGCCCAGCCCGCGCAGGGCGGCCGGGTTCACAAAAGTTATCAGGCCCGTGTTGTCCACCCCGAAGACGCCCTCCGCAACGGATTCCAGGAGAAGTCGGACGCGCTCCTCCGAGGCCTCCAATCGGGTTGCGGCATGCCTCCGGTCGGTGACGTCCTGGCCCAGGACGAGCACGAAGGAGACTTGTCCGTCGCGCCGGAGCGGGGCCGCGGTCATTTCAATAATGTGGGTTTTTCCCCGCGAATCCAGATGGTTCGCCTCAAGAGCCTGGACATCGCCCCCCGCGGCGCGTTCAATTACGCGCTTCAATCTCTCCTTGAGCTCGTCCGAGTGACTCCACCACGGCCCCTCCCAGAAAGGGAGACCAATCAAGGCTCCTTCTTCAAGAATGCCGAGTTCCAGAGCGGCGCGGTTGCACTCGAGAATACGGCCTTCCGGCGACAAAAGGGCCATCAATTGCGCCGTCTGATCAAATATCGCGTGAAACTTCTCCTCGCGGAGGCGCAATTCCTCATCTTTCTTCGAAGCGCGACACTCCCATTCGTCCCGCGCCCGGAGGACGGCCTCGTTCATACGCTGCCCATGCGTGCTGGCGCCGAGGATGAGAAGCGTGCTGAGCAGGAGCGTAAGGCCGACGATGATAAGGGTTAGATTGCGAAGAAAGTAAAAGGAGAACAGCGCCTCCGAGACATCCACCTCGCAGACGATGCCGAGTGCGAGCGAGTCGTCCCAGGTCCATGCACCGATCACTTCCTGGCCACGGTAGTCGAGGTAACCCGAGGCTTCACTGCCCGAGCTGCGTGTCTGGAGCGATTTAGCGACTTGTGTGAATTCGGGTGTCGCAGACGACTCCATTTCGGCCGATGGGCCGCCGGTTGGCGATGCCGGTATTGCTACCGGAAAGTTCTTGGAGAAAGTCCGAGCCCCCGGTCCCGCAGATACCAGCTCGGAGGCCAACCTCGGCTCAGATAAGAAGTATCCAGCGTCATCCACAAGATATAATTCACGGGACGCGCCACTGCCGCCGGAACGGCAGATATCGGTGACGCGATGGCCCGGACCGCTGTAGGAGACGAAAATGGCCAAAACCCGACCGTCATCTTCCAGGACGGGCACGGCAACATAAGTTCCCATGACATTCGGGCCATTTTCCAGGACGGACTCCGAGCCCAGCGCGGGTTGGGGGTGCGACGGAATCAAGACGGCTTCACCACCCACCGCCCGGGCAAAAAGGTCCGGCTCGTCCGTCGCCATCGTACAGATTTGGCCCACCTCCGACGGCCGTGCCGAAGCCAGGACCGTAAAATCCGGCGCAAGAAGCAGGTAGTTTTCATCGCCGGATTCGTGTCGGCTCTTCATCAAGAAGCCATGAAGTTCTCGCTGCACCGCACTCGTGGACAGGACATCGGGGTCCCGGGGCAGAGCCGCGAGTTCTCGTGCGGCGGCTTGAAGGGACTCGGACTGGGTGAATTCTTCCCGATGTTCAACCTCCATCTGAAACCAGCGATCAAGCGTCTCCAAGGTTACCCGTACACTCGACTGCAAGTCCTCCACTTTCGCTCGACGTTCATGCTGCTCGATATGCTGAAGCGCAAACCACGTCAGGGCCAGCGAAAAGAGTGCGACGGCGGCCCCTCCCCCGGTCGCAAGCAGTCGCATGCGGCGCAATGTCCAGCCGGTGGGGGCCGTGCGTCCGATTCTCCGTGAGGCGAATAAATAAAGGCCTGTCAGGGCAAGGGCGGCGGCCATGGCCAGAAAGATGAGTTCGGTGGCTGGTCCGACGGAGCCGGAGTCGACTGAATTGTCGAGCCAGTCGGCATCGTCCTGCGCGGAGGGATGAGGCCCAGGCAAATGGGCGATTCCTGGGAACCCATTGTGACCTAAACCCGATGCCGGCTCGCTTGCCGAGACGTCCATTGGGGCCAGAAGGCACGAGAGGAGCGGAAGAAGCGGGATGATCAGTCGCGGAAGTTGTTTTCCGCAGCAACAGAATGCAAGCCAATTGCTCGCAGAAGTCATAATAGCTCCAATGGCCCAGTGTTGAATACCGACGAGATCGTCTAACCGAGCCCCATTTCCCACCCTTTCCGATTCTCGCACGTTTGCCTGACAAAGTCAATTGGAGAGGCCCCTGAATACTCCGAAAGAATCGATTTCTGGGCGCGTACCGGGGAAACTCTCTTGCTCTATAGGTGCACTCATTTCACTTTTCGCCAGACGGGGCGGATTGACGTGGAAACAGAATTCATGTACAACGAATGCGGCAGGAGGTTAGTCCATGATTTCACTACTCATCGCGGCAAGTGCTTTACTCTCGGCGGACGCACCCGAAAATTCCGAAGCGCAACGGGTTGCCCTCGCGGCGACGCAGGAAAAGACCTTCAGCGCCTACGCACGCCTAAGCTATGATGCCACGAGAACAATATCCTGCTTCGGTCAGCATCTGGGGAGCGAATCGACGGACGTGGCCAGGTACGAGGTGATCGTGCTACGGGCCCTTCGGAACCACGAAGCCGTTTACACGACCGATCTGACCTACTGGATTGATTGCCATGACGAGCTCGATCGCAGAACGGAATTCAGCGCCAATGGAGAGAGCAACCTCCGTGCGATGTGCTACGCGGACTTCAAGAGTGGCACCGGGAGTATACGCGTTCCGCCGCAAACACTTCCCTGGGATGGCCGTGACCTTACTTTTCGACCTTCACTTAATCGCCAAAGGCGGGAGATAAACCCTTGATAGCCTTGCTTCTCACAACCTGTTCCCTCCTCGCGGCGGACGCGCCCGCGAATTCCGAAGAACAACTGAACGCCGTCCTGGGCATGCAGGAAGAAGCCGCAAAAGCCTACGCCCGATTGAGCTACGACGCGGAGTCGATCTCTACCGGCATCGATCCCAGAGAGGGCAGGGTCACGACACATGTAGGCAAATACGAAATTCGGAGCCGCTCGAATACCGTCATGGCTGTAAAAAGACCCTATGAGCAAACTTCCGAAGGGAATCCCTCCGGGGAGGACGGGAAGTCCTCCGAAACCGTTTCAATGACGGACCGTGTCATGAAGGTATTGAGAACGCCAGACTATGTCGCCTTCTGGCCGGGTCTCGCGGAACAGCCTACCGTCTTCGTGCATTTTCTAGAGGACTGGAAAGAAGCGGAGGTCCAGAAGTATTTAGGCAATTACACTTCGGTCTCTGGGAACGTGGAAATGCAAATCTCCGGCCTCGGGATAAGTGAGCCCTTTTATGAGTCCTACAAGAGAAAGACGAGCTGGCTAAGCTGGGATGTTTCACAGTCTCCTGGAAGTCACGACTTCGTCGCAAAGAGGGGATTCCAGGATCGCAATCAGAAGTACACTTTGGATTTGATCTATTCGATTGATCCGAAGGACGGACTCCTCAGTCACGCGGAGTTCCGGCTGAAGGACTCCGTGCAAATTTACAAGGTGGAATACACCACGATGCAGCAGGGGGCAACAACACTGCGGGTTCCATCGCGATGCGTGAAAGTAAGTGAAGACACCAAGCGGCCCGAGTTGAAGCGGGAATCGACGATCACATACTCCAACGTGGTGGATGAATTCGATCTGCCGCCCTTTGTCCTGTCTGATCTGGGTTTACTACCCAAAGTGGAAATATCTCGCGTCTTTCCAGACGCCGACAAGCCCTTGGAGCAACTCCCCTGGGACGGCCATGATCTTACCTTCAGGCCGGGGAGGCGGAAGGAATGAGGTGCTTTGTCCTGATGCGAATCCCATGATATTCGTAAGACTTTAGCTGACTGAAGTAGTCATAAATGTTGGATTCAGTCTATCCTCTAGCGAAGAATACCGCGAAGTTGTATTGTGACTTCAAATGAAATCGTGCGCCAACGTGGCTTAGCCTTCCAGGCTGAGGCAAGGTGTATTTAAAATGCCGACGGGCCTTGCGATTCATTGAGGGACCAAAGTCAAGAGACAGAAAAGGGGCTGCTTGAAGATTAGAGAGCGCTTTGCCTCAGCTTGGTCGCAGATCCGCCGGGGTGGAAAGGCCAAGCCACGTTGGAGCACCTCCTCATTCCAGGTTAACTTCAGAAGGCGCTAGAGCGCCAGATAACCCAGACAACGGAGAGCCACGCAACTTGGAAGTGACGTGCCAACTCCAGTAGAGGCGCTTCATTCGGCCAAGATGTTATCCGACATTATTAATCCGGCAATCCGGATTCATCGCACACAATTACCGGGCCCTATGGCGTAGGCGCAGGTTCTGCCTCGGACAGGAATGTCCAAGATCCTTCCTTGCGCGCTCCCTATGAACACGTCAGGCTGCGTATGCCCAATTGGCCGTTTTGACCTCGGCGGCGTCTTTACGTATAACAACCACAGGGGATGCCGCCATGACCGAATTGAGTGATCAGACATTATTGACCTACTGGTACCGCAATCGGAACGCGGAGGCTTTTCACGTTCTGGCGTCGCGCCATGCGCGGATGGTCTACGCCACGGCCCTGCGGGTTCTGCGCGATGTGCAGGCCGCAGAGGACGTGTCCCAGGAGAGTTTTCTGGCGCTGGCGCAGGCGAAGCGCCCGCCCTCGCGCAATGTGGCCGCGTGGCTGCACCGGACCGCCTACCACGCCGCCCTGGATGTCATCCGTTCGCGGAAGCGGCGCGATGCACGGGATCTCGAGTACAGCAAGGCGCAGCCCGGCGCGGCCCACATCGCGTGGGACGATATTCGCGAATTGGTGGACGAAGCCGTCATGGCCCTGCCCGAGGCCAGCCGCGAGCCGCTGGTGCGCTACTTCTTCGAGCAGGAGTCCCAAGCCGCCATCGCCACCGCCCTGGGCATCCCGCGGCAGACGGTGACCCATCGCATCGGCAAGGGCATCGAGCAGGTGCGGAAGCGGTTGAAGGAGAAAGGCGTGATCGTGCCTGCCGCTGTGGCGCTGGTGACGCTCATCCAGGAGAATTCCGCCCAGGCGATGCCCGCCGCAATCCTGCAAGAGGTCGGACGCACGGCCCTCGTGGCGACACCGTCGGCGTGGGCCGTGGTGGGAAGTTATACGTCGGGGATGGGGATCAAAATGGCTGCGGTAGTGCTGGTGGTGGGGGTGGCGACGACGGCTATTGTGCTGGGGGGCAATCTGGACAAAAGCGGAGCGCCAGAGCCCCCGACGGTTGCGAGCGTTCCCGAGGTTCCCGAGGCATCGCCGGTAGCAGCGGCGCCGGTGGATTCTCCGACCGAAGCGACAACGCCCGCACCCGCACCGGCGACTGCAACGACCGAACGTGCCCGTGGCGAAGGCGCGATTCACACCTTCGTGACGGATCGCGTGGGACAGCCTGTTGCGGGGGCTGTGGTCACGGTGGAATTGCGCGAGGCGGAGGAGGGCGACGACCATGGTTTTCCTATATCGGCCAGTACGGATGAGGCGGGCGAGGCGCACTTCACGGAATTTCCTTTCGGGCGCTATTTCGTCCACGCCGAGGGCGCGGCGCAGGCGGCCTCGGATTCGAGCAGGCTGAGCGCCGCTCACTCGAATTGGAACCTGGATCTCGTGCTCAAACCCGCCGCAATGATCGAGGGCACGGTGGTGAACACCGAGGGCGCTCCCGTTTCTGGGGCGGCGCTTTCGCTGTTGGACGTGAGGTTAGGCAAGTCAAAAAGTAGCACCGCGACCTCCGGGAAGGACGGACACTTTGCTTTTACCTCGGTCCCCCTGGGCAAGTACAGACTGCAAGCGGTGGCGGAGGGCTATGCACCGGCACTTTCGGAAGAGGTCGCCATCGGCGGTGCGCCCGTCACCGTGGTGCTCGATCAGGGTGGCCGCGTGACGGGGGTGGTGCGCCAGGTTGGCAATCGCGCCCCGGAACCCGATGTGGCGATCAAGATGGTGGCGGACGACTTCGTGGAGTTGGAGTTCAAGGTCGCCAGCGATGCGAAGGGCGAGTTTGTGCTGGAAAACGTGCCCGTCGGGGTGCTGCTCATCTCCAGCGACGTGACCACCCAGGCCTTCAGTCCGCCCGAGACCATGGTGCAGATGGCGGCGGGCGAGACGGTGCCGGTGGAGCTACTGGTGGATACCAGTGCGCGGGTTATGGGTCGGGTCTACGAAAGTACGACGAACGAGCCCATCGCCGGAGCCCATGTAATGGCGCGGGTGCCGGACGGCGTTTCGTATTCGTGGATATCGAAGCCCACCGATGCCGAAGGGCGCTATGAATTGACCGGACTCACACCTGGCCCCATCGACGTATCGATGGCGCGGCTCCCAAGAATTTACGGAAGGGGCGTGAGTGCCTACAAGGAGGAAATCGAGCTTCAACCGGGCCAGTTGATGGAGAATGTCGATCTCTCGGTGGACAGTGGCCTGATGGTGTGCGGCGTGGTGGTGAACGAAAAGGACGAGCCCGTGGCCGGGGCGGAAGTGAGCATGGGACGATCCGCCGATCCCGACAGCGGCTTTGAGGAGACTTCCTCCGACGCCGACGGAACTTTCTGTTTCCCCAACGTGCCGCTGGGCGGCGGAGATGTGCGCCCGGAAGGGACCAAGCCCGCCGTTGTTATCCTGGAGGCCAATTTCCGGGGTATGCGCAGCGATCCTGTTGAAGTACAGGACCCGGCATCGGAAATCCGGCTCAAGCTGCTGCCCCTGCCCAAGGGCGTGATTGCCGGGGTTGTCGTGGACGACAAAGGGAAGCCCGTCATGGCAGCGATCACCTTGAGGCATCCCTATGTTGACAATGCTTTTGACCGGCGACTTGGCCGCACCGACGTGGATGGACATTTCCTCTTCCAGGACCTGGCCGCCGGTGATTTCGAGATCTGGACCAAGGCGGACAATGGCAGCGGCTATGTCTCGGGGACGAAGCTGGCGCACAGCCTCAGCCTTGCGGCGGGGCAGCGCGTTACGGACCTTCGGGTGGTGTTGGTCGGTGCGGGCGCGGTCACGGGTGTATTGAAAGATGCCAACGGTTCGCCCTTGCCCCACGTAAGTGTGGAAGTGTGGGACCTGGACAAGCGGGACTACGTCGCCGGGGCTTTCACGGATCGCGAAGGCCGATTCAACATCACCGGGCTCGAAGGCACGAACCTGGAGGTGCGACCGCGCGACGACTCGACCGGCGGCTACTGGCACATCCCGGTGAAGCCGGGTGACGAACTGGATATTACACTCACACCCGATATGTTCGGCGACGAACGTCCACCGGAACCCATCTACCTCATCCACCCGGAGACGGGGGAAGAGGTCGTCACTACGGAAGAGGAAATGCCCGCACTCGTGCAGTCCTGGCAGAAGAAGGACGGCGAATAGCCGTCAGACCCGGCGCACCGGAATTTTCAGCGCGCCGCCGTCCGACTGCCGTATCCTTGCTACAACCGAAAGCGCATGTGACTCCGTTGGTTTACGCGCATCGCGGTTCATTCGATATCACTGCGTGATAGTGAAGGAAGCGTCGGTCGCATCGAAAATGGTGGGTGTGGCGGCGGAGATGACCTCCATGGTCCAGCCTGTTCCGCTGCCGTAGTTGGCCGGGATATTCCAATTGTAGCTTCCGTCGTTCGGGGTTCCCCCGGCGAGTGTGCTGCTGTAGGTGCCCCTCCGGATCACGATCTTGATCGTGGTGCCCACGTTGCCCGTCGAGCTCCATCGAATCTCGAAGGTGGTTCCCCGGGGGATGTTCTCTCCGCCGTTGGGTGAAAGCAGGGTAAGGCTGTCAGCAGGTGTCGGCGCGGCAATCGTGAAGGCACCGTCGCTGCTATCCGTCAGCGTGGGCGTGGTAACGGAACTCACCTCAATCCGGTAGTCCGTTCCGGGGAACTGGGTCGCCGGTATGGGCCAGTTGAATCCGCCATCATTATTCGTGGAGGCGCTCACGGTGTAGGCCTGGCCCGCGCCGCGGGCAACGATCATCACGCTGCTGCCCACCGTGCCCGTGGTATTCCAGGCGATGGGGAGGACTTCGCCCTGAACGTAGGCTTCGCCGCCATTCGGGGTCGTCACCGTAATCGACGATGGAGCGCTGATGGAGAAGGTGGCGTCGCTACTGTCCAGCACCGCCGGGTAGGCAAGGGAACTCACCTCAATCGTGTAGTCGGCACCGGAAAGCTGGGCCGTCGGTATGGTCCAGTTGAAAGCGCCGTCATTGTTCGTCGAAGTCGCCACGGTGAAGGTCTGGCCCGCGCCGCGAGCGAGGATCTTCACGCTATCGCCCACCGCGCCGGAGGAATTCCATGCGATCGGCAACGATTCCCCCTGGAAATAGGCTTCGCCGCCGTTGGGGGCCGTCACTGTTATCGCGGCCATCGCCGCAATCGAAAAAGCGGCGTTGCTGCTGTCGCCAATGGTCGGCAGGGAGACAGATCGTACTTCGACGGTGTAGTCCGTTCCGGGCGTCTGGGCGGTGGGCACGGTCCAGTTGAAGCTTCCGTCATTCGCCGTCGACGTGGTCACGGTATAAGTCTGGCCGGCGCCACTGGCGAGAATCCGCACATCTGATCCGGTTGTCCCCGAGTTGGTCCACGTGATGGGGAGCACGCCACCCTGGAGGTACGATTCGCCGCCATTAGGAGTCGTCACGGTGATGGCGGGTGGGAGAGCAATGGTAAATGGGGAATTGCTCACATCGCCGATAGTGGGCAGAGCGATGGAGCGCACCTCGATGGTGTAATCGGTTCCGGGGATCTGGGTTGCGGGGATGCTCCAGTTGTATGCGCCGTCGTTGGCCGTGGAGGTGGACACGGTAAAGGTCTGGCCCGCGCTTCGGGCGAGTATCTGCACATCGCTTCCGGTGGTTCCGACGTTGCTCCATGCAATAGGGAGAACAGAACCCTGAACGAAAGCTTCGCCGCCATTGGGCGCGTCCACCGTGATGGAGCCGCTGGTCAAGGTGTTGGTGATCGTAAAGGGGGCGTCGCTTGCGTCGATGATGGCCGGCGCGAGCACCGCACTGATTTCAAGGGTGTAATTCGTGGACACGGGGTTGGTCGGTACCCAGTCGAAATATCCATCGTTCGCCGTGGAACTGGAGATGTTTGAACCCGTCGTTCCCTGGCGCAGATAGATCTTGACCGCGCCGCCAATATAGCCGGTGTTGCTCCACCTGATGGGGTAGGAGGCCCCGCGCAGGATAGATTCGCCGCCATTGGGGGACAAGACGCTGATGGTGCCAACGAGTGGTTCGTTGTCCACCACGGAAAACATACCGGCGCTTCGGTCCTGGATCGTGGGGTATTCAATGGAGGTGATTTCGAGAATCAGGTTGTTGCCCTTGATGAAATTAAGCGGAACGAGCCACTCGTGGGCGCCGTCATTGGGTGTACTGGTGGCAACCACACCTACGGTGTTGCCCTTCCGAGCGGTGATTTTCACCTTGGACCCAATTTTGCCCGTGCTGCTCCACGTGACGGTCTGGAGTGAGGCACGGGGAATTACCTCGCCGCCATTCGGGCTGATTACGGTAATGGTATCGACTATAGGCGGCGTAACGCTCTCAAATGCGCCAATATCGTAGTCGGAGCCGTCGGCGGTGGCGGCGCCGAGCCCATCGCCGTCGAAGCCGCGCTGGGTACCGTCCATGTCGTCCACAATCGCGCCATCCGCCGAGCCACTGGTATCCAGTCCCGCGTCGATGGCCGCCGAATCAAGCTCCAGATGATAGTCGACCAGTTGGTAGCTTTGGCCCGTCGCAATCCACGAGGACTGGTCGCCCTGAACTTCCACGGTGGTTGAGGTGTTGTCGTGCACCAGAACCTGCATGGTCCTGTCCGCGGAAAGGGCAATCAATTGGCCCCGCAAGGCGCCCGGAACGAACGTGGCCACGCCGTCGGTTAGGGTCGATCGCCCTGTCGTGGCGTTGTAGGCTACCGGCGCGGTCCATTTTCCCTCCGGCATCACGAAGAGTGCGGCGCCATCGACATTGCCGCTGGCCCCGGTCACGTTTGTGTTGATGGCGGCGGCGCCGTTGCGAATCACGGGAGCTCCGGTGGCGGACCGGTAGTAGTCGCCCTCCGTATTGCCATCGAATAGACAGTTTTCCATCACAAGCCCGGCGCCGTTCGAGTAATCCGCCACGGCGTAGTCCCGGTTGCCCGCAAAGACACAATTGACGAAAACGGGCGTGCCCGCCTGCACCTCGACGCCGCCGCCGCTGTTGGCCGCTGCGTCATTGTGGGCGATCGTGGTATTGGAGACCACGGTGCCCACGCCGCCACTGATGTTCATGCCGCCGCCACCCATGGCGCCGGCATTGTTTCCACTGATCACGCAATTGGTGATGAGCGCCGTCGCACCCTCGGTGATGACCATGCCGCCGCCAACGCCCTGGTTACCGCCGACAATACAACGCTCGATAAGGGGTTGAGACAGACCGCCGATAAACAGGCCTCCGCCCTGCCCGTCCGTGTAGTTCTCAGCGATGGTTGAATCGGAGATCGTGGGACTCGCGTCGATCAGCCGGATACCGCCGCTTCCGTTGGTTCCCGCAGTATTCCGGATCACGATACACTGAGAAATCTCGGATGTGGTATTGAGGCCCACGCCCAATATACCGGCACTGTTGGCGGCGCCGTTTACCGGCGAATAGGAACCCGTCACGGTGAACCCTTCAAGCCGGGCGTTCACAATCCCGTTCAACACGACCACGTTGGGGGCGGGCCCGCCGTTCAACGCGGTGGATGCATCCAGCACCGTCGTGTGGGTGTCGATGTCCCGGGTCCAGGCGCCGGCCTGGTAGCCACCGAGCAGGTGCTCATGACTGTCCGCCAGGAGCGCGCCCCCGCCGGATTTCAATTGGGTGTAGACCCCTTTTGCCACGCGGATGGACACCGTGTTTGTCGCAGTCCCCCGCACGGCGGACGTCGCACGGGCGATCGTGGCCCAGGGATGGGCCTGAGTCCCGAAACCTGTGCTGTCGCTGCCCGACGCGCCATCGACATAAACACTTGAAAGCAGCGATGTGCTGCTGGATGGGTTGGTGCCCCCGTCTACCTCGGTGCCATCCTGGATGCCGTCGCCATCCGTGTCGACCAGCAGGGGGTTGGTGCCAAGGCTGATTTCCTGGCCATCGCGCAGTCCGTCGCCATCCGTGTCGGATGCGAGCGGATTCGTCATGCGGGACACTTCGTCTCCATCGCCAAGTCCGTCGCCGTCGGTATCCGCCAGCAAGGGGTCGGTGCCCCGCGTCGCTTCCTCGTCATCGCTGAGTCCGTCGCCGTCCGTGTCGGGTGATGGGCTGCCAGTGGATATGGTCATCCTGGCCCACTGAATGCCCCACCGGTTGGACAGCTCCGCGTATTGTTGCAGCGCCCAGATCGAAGTTCCATCCAGCGGATCGGGGTAGATGCCGCTGTAGTCGCCCCAGCGCGGCCCCGTGTATATGCCGGCCCCTGCGCGAAACTTCTGGTATCCATCCAGCGTTCCCGGGGTGCTGTTCGGTTTGCGCCACGCGTAAAATGCGCCCACATATTCCGTAGGTGAACTCCCCGAGCACGCCAGCATCATCAGGCCCTGGCTGTTGACAGCCAGGCTGGGGTAGTAAAAGGAGCGCTGCGCCGCGCCGTCATCCAAGGCGCCCTGCTGGTCGGTGGTTCCCGTAGCGGGGTTCAGCGACCACCATTTCGCCCCCGTCCGAACGGCGCCACCGGCGGGGAAGCCCGCGTTATGACAAGCCCAGATCCGGCCATCGCGATACAGCGCGGAGAGTACCCGGTCATCATTGGTTTCGATAGTGGCTGTGGAGCCCAGTTGTGGGGCGTTGGGCAGAGACGTGGACCACGGATCGCCGAGGGCGGCATAGGGCGCCGTCAAGAGCGTAGAGGCCCCGAGGGTACCCCCGACAAGAAAGAGTTGGACCCGCCCTTGCGAAAAAAGATTGGCCGATCCGGTTCGTACCACGTACTGGGTGCTTACCCCGGCGTCGAAGGTGGTCACCGGCACCAGGGTTCCACCGGCATTCGTGACCTTGAAGGTTTCACGGGTCACTGCGCCGCCGTCCAGCGCCGATGCCTTGTTGATCCGCCAGAACTGCACCCCCGTGAACGTGTCGTCGGAAACTTTGAACATATTGCCCGTGACCGTGATCTCGCCCGAGGTGAAGCCCAGATTTCCGTAGTCCAGCCAACTGACGTTCGCCGGATCCGCGTCCAGAACCCAGCGGTGCCAGTTTCCGGTCGGGTCGCTGGTCGCGCTGATGGCTAGAAGCAGGCCCGAATTACCGCTCCGCCGATCAGCGCACGCAATCATGATGAAACGACCGCTGTGTGGGTCGTAGTAGCTTCGGGGATCGAAGGCGTCAACGATTCCCAGGTCCACCCAGAAGGCCAACAGCGTTATGGAACTGATGACGTTGCCAGAACGGTCCTGGATGCGCACGTTTCCATTGGTCGCCAGCAGCAGATGATTGGGTCCCACCGCGCCGTTGGTGTCCGGAGGCAGGGAGGTTCCCGGTGCGATTGCGGGAAAGCTTTCCGCGATTACCGGCGGGTCCAACTGGGAGGTGGGCTGGCTCCAGGCGGTGCCGGAGACCCATGCGATTGCGCAAGACACCATAAAAAAAGAGACGACGCGAAGTTCAAAACGAGAGCTGCTCATGTTGCGAGGTTTCCAATCCACCAGAAAACAAGTGGGGAGTATAACACAGAATCTAAGAAAAGTGCCCAAATTCTGTGCAGCCGGGGGCCGCGCACGACGTGCCAGTGCGGAAGCAAGGTGGGGAGTGCCGGGGGCTCCGTAACGTGCCTGTTCAGGAGGGTTTACGCGTTGTTTATGCCGAGGACTCAGCGGGGTGGTCCATCAGAAGCGACGCTTTCCCAATGGGATTTCGATCGAACTGTTGGTTCAAGACCTTGCCAGGCAGTTGCCTGGCGATATGAAAATATGGCCGCGTCGGTAGCTCGTGCGGCTCCTCCCCCCGATGGGGGAACAGCGTAACTTCCTGCGACATCATCGCTGTATGCACCATCAGGGCTACACCATCGTGCATCCAATGGGTGTTTCACCTTCCCCCTCGCCTTCACCCTCTCCTTCACCTTCCCCCTCGCCCGCGGTTGGGTTCAGGTTCACAAAGGAGGCCAGGGCCATACCCGCCGGAATCTCGAAAATGGGGTCGTTGAAGTCGGCGCCAAAAACCGCCTCGGGATTCTCACCGAACCAGTCCTTGATTACATTGGAATAGACCGAACGAAAGTCGACCCGGTGCGCCAAGTTGCCGCGGAGGAGCGCGTCGGCGCTGAGGTCGGGCTGGCCACCATAGACGCCGCCCTTCACACCGCCGCCGAAGGCCATGATAGCGCTCGCGCCGCCGTGGTCGGTTCCCATGCTGCCGTTCTCATCGATGCGGCGACCGAACTCGCTGAAGGTGAGCACGAGGACCTTGTGCAAATTGCCGGTGTCGCGCAAGTCGCTGAGGAAGGCGTTAAGCGCGTTGTTGAAATCGCCCAGCAGGTTGGCGTGCTCGCCGTAGCTGGTGTTGCCGTCCGTCTGGTTCGCGTGGGTATCGTAGCCGCCCTGACTGCAGTAATAGATCTTCGTGTTTCTTCCCGAGCGGATGAGCTTCGAGACATTGCGGAGGCCCTGTCCGAGACTGTCGCCCGGGTACTCGCGCAGGTCGGCCGTTTCGCTCGCCTGGCTGAACTCCTCCACCGTGGCCTCGACGACATTCTCCACGCGCTGGATGTAATCCAGGTCGGAGCTGGGCACGTTGAGCCGGTTGAAGGTGGACAGGTAGCGCGCCAGCAGTCCTCCGTCATCGGGTAGGTAGAACTCGTTCAAGTCGCTCACGCGGGGCGGAAGGTAGAGGTCGCTTCCCGCCAGGGTATTGGGCAATTCGTAGGTGTTGAGGGCGAGCATGGAGAGGGCGGGGATGTCCTCGGGATTAACGCCCGCGCACGCGTTGTCGAAAAAGCGGGCGATCCAGCCCCGGCCATCGGGCACGGTAATGCTGCCGGGGGATGCGCCGAATTCGTAGTAGTCCGTGGAGAGGAAGTGGGAGAGGTTCGGGTTCGGATAGCCCACATTCTGCAGCAGGGCCATGTAGCCGTCGTCGTACCAGTTCTTCAAATCGCCCATGCGGGGGTGGAGCGCATTCAGGCCGTCGCCGAGTTCATGGTACTCGCTGGCGATGCCGATGTTCGGCCGGGCGATGTAGTAGCGATCATCCTGATAGGGGATGACGGTATTGAGGCCGTCGTTGCCGCCCCCCATCTGGAGCAGAACTAGAATGCGGTCCTCGAATTCGCCCGCGCCGAGGCCGTGGGCCGATTTGGCCACCCAGACGGGCACCGTGGCGGTTGCACTGATATAGGCCAGACTGCCGAGGCTGGCTTTCATAAAATCACGACGTGAAAGTTTCATGGATCGGGTTCTCCCTTCGTTGCGTACTGAGGCGCGACTTGCCGGTTGGGGTTACTTCATCTGCCACATGGGGAGGGACATCATGAGGAAGATGAGCCCGCGCACCTGGCGCCGGAAACGGTCTGGGGGCCAGTCCGATTCGGCGGCCTGCTCGTTGAGAAACGTAATCATACCCTCCTTCGCGCCGGGCGCCCAGCGATCAACATCGTCCTGGAGGATGGCTTTCAGGAAGTAGTCGCGGAGTCCCTCGTAGTCTTCGGGATCGAGCACGCCGCCATTGATGATAGGGAGGTCATCGATCGCTTCCTCCGTGACAAAGCGCGAGGTGGTTCGTTCGAGGAACTGATAGCGGTTCAGGAGATACTCCGCGTTGATCCAGGGGCGTCCATGGCGCCAACCCGAGACGTTGGGCGGGCTGAACAGGGTCATGCCCATGTTTCGCATGCGGTCGATGGGCGCATCCCACCAGAAGCCCCGTTCGTAGTCGAAGTCCTCCGGGTCGATGCCGACGGCCGCCTGGGACATGCGCAGGCCGGCCACACAGAAGTCCGCCGGGGTCTTGGTGATGGTGAAGAAATTGTCCGTGTCGTAGAAGTGCTTCGACAGAAAGAGGCGGCGCATGCAGGCGCGGAGATCGTAGGGGTAGCGCCGCTGCGGATAGGGCGCTCCGTCGCTGCCGCGCATGTAGTCGGCCAACTCAAGCACAGCGGGGTCGGGCGGATCGAGGGTGATATTCTGGTTCAGAAACCAGCGGAGGATTTTCCAGGACAGGTAAACGGCCGCCGCTGGCAGGTCGTTGTAGGGAGCGGAGAGGCCACTGACATTGGGGTTGACGCTGACGCGGGCCAAAATTAGATCGATAACCTGGATCAACTCGCCGCCGTTGGTGTCTTCGGTGACGGTAAGCCCGAATACGTTCTTATTCCCGGCGGCATGGTTGCCCGCGCGGAAGCGGTAGTCGAACGCGTCGGGGGATCCATCATCGCGGATGCCATCCAGGGTTTCACCCGTGAGGCATTTGGCGATCTCGCGGACATCTTCCTCGCTATAGTTGTCCACACCCATGGAGAAAAGCTCCATGATTTCGCGGGCGTAGTTTTCCTGGGCCCGTCCTTCACCCACACCGTTGAGCCAGTTGTCCAGATAAATCAACATGGCCGCGTTGCGGGATATCTGGATCAGGGTCTCACGGAAATCATCCAGACCAATCTGTCGGAGGAGTCGGTTCTGCTCCAGCAGAAGGTCGCAGGTGGCCTGGTAGGAATCGCGACTGGGCTGATAGTCGCCGACAACCTGGCGCACTTTCCCAAATTCGGATACGAAGTGATCGTGCAGGAACAGATTGAACTGCTCCTGGAAAGGTTGGGCCGTGTAAAACATGCGATAGAAAAGGTGGGCCTCCAAGTGGCGATCATAGCGAGGCGATTTCACCTCGGCCTCCGCCGGGGGATCCTCATCACCCTCCGCACGATCGGGTAGGCCCGCAATCGGCCCGCCCCACCGGCCCGGCCCGGAAGGTGCATCGAGGTTTGGGTCGTCCGGCGATATATCCAGAAGCCGGTCCACGGCAGCGTACAGCGCGTCCTGGCTGCCATCGCCCACCGCCTCAGTCAAATCGGCAGGCGTGGCGCCAAAGGCCGCGCGCCGCCAGAGGTGCGCGGCCTCCAGATCGGTCCAGTCGCCGTCATCACCTACGCTATACTCATCCAGTAACGCCATGTTTTTCCTCCCTTGACCGGTTCCCTCGGCCGAATGCAGTAGTTATGTCCCCCGTGGATATCGTGCGACGTCATCCGCAGTAATCATATGGGGAAAATGCCCCATGTCAAATGGCGAAAACTAGCATAAAAGCGTAATTCCCGAATATAGGGGTGCCGAAATTTTGCCGGTTTTGTGGAGGGTTTGTGCCCGAAGTAAAGAATTTACTGTAAATTCGCGGGAAGGACGCGTCAGAAAAGGGACATGGGCCCGTTCGAGAAAAATTGCGCCTCCGCAAGAAAAATCGCGTTCAGGCTCGGTAGGCGCACCGGCACAATCCCAGGAAGCCTGGACCGAAAGGCGAAGTCCGGGGCAGTTTCTCCTCAGCAAGGACAGTGGGCTGTGAGACTCAACTCGCCATCGCAACGCGCTTGATGGTGTCGTCAACCTCGCCCTTGTTGAGGAATCCGATATTGAAGGCGTCGATGCAGCCGAGACCCATGACTAAGCTGAGGCTGCTGTCAATCTTGTCGGCGATTTGGCCTTCACCGAGGATTTTCATGCCGATCATACCTTTGCCATTGTCGTGGGCTGTTTTCAGGACCGCAGTGACCTCTTCAGGGTTTCCGTCCATTTTCACGCCGTAGGGGTTGATGCGATTAAGCATGACATCGACCCAATCCAGAGAGGCCGCGGTCTTCATGGCGTCGAGGTTGTGGCAGGAGACGCCGAGGGCCCGGATTTGGCCCTTTTCTTTGGCTCTGGACAGTACTTCCATGCACGGAGCAAGCGTTTCGTTCCAATTGCCTTCCGTCATGCAATGAAGCAGTACGATATCGAGGTAGTCCGTTTCCGCCTCCTTGAGAAAGCGCTCCACGTCGGCCTGGATCTCCTCGGCGGTCTTGCTGGTGGTCTTGGTCAGCAGCGTCAAATCGTCGCGCTTCATCCGCGCCTTCCTCTTGGCTTCCGCCATGTACGGGTGGGAGCCGTACATGTCCGCCAGATCAAAATAGCGGATGCCCTGCTCGTGCGCATGGATCAGGGTATCGACGAAGACATCCTTGCCCGCCCGGATCTGCGCGGAGTCCTTGTTCCACGATACGGTTCCGGTCCCCATGCCGAGGAGGGTCGTGGTGATGCCGGTTTTGCCCAGAGTGCGGGTGGTGGTGGCGGTGAGGGCCTTCACTTCGGCGCGGCTGGCGCCGGAATACATCAACGAGGCGGCGAAAGCGCCAGCCGAAGTCTTCATGAAAGTGCGGCGGTCGATGGAGCGCATGGCGGACATCCTCCGAGGGTAGCGTGCGGCATCCGAAGGGAATTGCAACAATTGTTTTCACTCTACGCCATTCGAGGCGTAACATCAAGTCAAGTTCTGCGGGGATGTATCCTATGGAGACGAATACTGTTTCCAAACGATACGATCGCGCTGTTTTCGCCTTGAAGTTGCAGGATTCGCCATGGCGGCAAAGTCCTGACTCAAGTGTTGTAAGGACTTAGGCCGGTTGACACGACAGTTGCAGATTGAATGCTGGAGGCGCGATGCGGGTCATGGGATCGGCTGAAGCGCCGCCAAACGCAGGAGGATAGTACTATGAGCAGAAAGTTACCCCCGAACCTTGGGTTGAAGCTGGCGGCGGCCTGGCTCATCGCCACGGGCTTGATCGGTCTGGTGAATCTCACCTTTGCCGGTCTGGCGGTGCTCATGTCTGTGCTGGCCCTGGCCGCCGGTCTGCTTATTCTTGTTGAGCGTTAGGAGATTTGTACTATGCCTTGCCTGATAATTTTGATCGGAGCCTTCTTTCCGCGCCTCGTGCTGGTCCTCGTGTGGCTCACGGGCTACGGCGCCCGGGCCTTTGATTCCACGATTGTGCCCCTCGCCGGATTCTTTGTCATGCCGTACACCACCCTGGCCTACGCCATCGCCATGAACGAAGTGGGGGCCGTCCACGGCCTTGGTCTCGCGCTGGTCATCGTTGGCGTCGTCTTCGACTTCGGCGGCTGGGGCGGCACCCACTCGGGCTACAAGCATCGGCGAGGTCGGGGATAGCTCAACGGGATGTCGGTAGTGTCTCCCTGGCGCGCAGCAAGGGCCTGTTTCAAAGCCTGTCGTACGCCTGGAGAAAGGCCCCATAGGTTGTACTGCCGAAAAGGACGAAGCGGACGAGTTCGATTTCCCCGTGGCTTTCCAGAAAGTTGGCAACCGTGCCCACGGCGATCGCCGCCGCCTCCGGGATGGGATAGCCATACACGCCGCAACTGATGGCGGGGAAGGCGACGGTCTTCAGTTGGTTTTCAAAGGCCACTTCGAGGCTGCGCCGATGACAGCGGGCAAGCAACTCGGGTTCGCCATGCCGCCCGCCTCGATAGATCGGGCCTACCGTGTGAATGACGTATCTGGCCAGCAGGTTGCCGCCGGTCGTGATCCTGGCGTCGCCTGTCTTGCAACCGTGAAGCTTGCGGCAGGCCTCCAGGACGGCGGGGCCGCCCGCGCGGTGAATCGCACCGTCCACACCGCCCCCGCCGAGCAAGCTTTCATTGGCGGCGTTGACAATCGCGTCGACGCGTTGGAGAGTCAGGTCGCCTTCGACAATTTCTATGCGGTCGCGGGGCATGCTATCGAGATCCTGCGTTCAGGTTTTGATCGTGGCGCTTTTCACGGCTTTGCCCACCGGAAGTGCGGATGTGCAGGTGCTCCTCCGGTATGTCGTCTCCAATGTATCCGTGGGAAGTCACTAATATCAGGTTCAATCCCACTGTTCCAGCGGCCGCACTTCAGGTGTCGGAGCCGTATCCTCGCCCGGCCATTCGGGACTCAGAAATATCGATACGGTGGCGGATTCATCGCCCGGGGGGACCGTGGCGATCAGTCGGCTTACGCCCTTGTTCGTTCGCTGCGGCTCGGCCTGTTCGGCGGACTCCACCGTAAAGACGCCGTTCTCGGGCGAAAGGAGCCGGGCATGGAGGCGTTTCCCGTTCTGGACCAGTGTGGCGGTCCGTGGTTCTACGATGGTAATCGTCGCGTCCGTCGTCATGCCCCAGGTGATGGGGACGGGTGATTTCAATATGAACTCATCCTGCACCAGCAAAGCTTTGCGGTTGGCGATGGAGGCCACCCCGCGCATGACGGTACTGGCCTGCGCGGGATAGGCACCGCTGAGATCGACAATGGCGAAGGCGCCGTCGTCGCTACTCTTTGTGCGGGTGATCTCGGCTTTGCCGGACGGGTCCTGACCCTGGCCATCGATCAGCGGGACATTGTGACTCTGGGAAATATTGCGGTAGTAGAGCCAGCGCTGGCCACCGGGTTTCCGATCAAAGTACCCCGGCAGGTTGTAATCGTCCGAGCCGAGGTCCCGCGCCCAGCGTACGCCCAGCGCGTCCAGTTCGAAGTTGCCCAGGTCGAGATGACCGTGGTTTACCTGGTTGTAGCCGCCCTTGACGCCGGCGAATAGCGCATCGGGATCGTTCCAGGCACTGCGCGTCACCGCCACGGGCACGCTCCCCCGGAAAACCCGGTCGCGGGGCGGGTTGGCGGCGTCCCCCGTTGGCTTCGCGACATACCAGATCAGGTGCAGGGCTTCGGCGGGCTCCTGCTCAAGCAGCGCGTGCTCGAGTGCGGCGACGGCGGGCAGGTCATAGGTACGCGCGAGCCAGAACAGGGTGGGCATGGGTTTGCGCACGCTATTCTGGCCGCTGTCCGCGAAGTTTAGGTACAGGCCCGTGGACCCGGTGGTCAAGAGGGGAAACCAGGCGGTTTCCCGCAGGCCAGGCTGATCGCCCAGTCCGAAGTCGGTACCCAGCGCGGAGGAAAGCGCGGCGAGTCCATAGGCGGTATAGCGTGTGGCGTAGTGCCAGTACGCGGGGCCCTCGCTCCACACTCCGTCCGGGTTGTATGACGCGAGGGCAATCGGGAGGGAGGCCACCGCCTTCGGCACAAAAGATCGGGCATATCCGGGATCGGTTTCGGCGATTGCCAGCGCACCCATAAGGAGGCCGCTGTTGCACACCTGATTCCAGTTGAATTCCGACTTAGCCCACCAGGGATCGCCCGCATAGGCCACCACGCCCGCTTCAAGGCCATGGCGAATGAGGCCGCCCTTGATCTCGAGTCGGGTGGCCTCGTCCATAGCGTCGTAGAGCCAGTCGTAGCCGATACCCACCGCGTGGGTCATTTCCGCCACGTCGAGGAAATGGGACGGATTCCAGTCGGGAAAGGCGCACACCGTCTTGAGGTTGTCAATGGCCGAATCGGCAAAAGCTTCGTTGTGGGTCCAGCGCCATGCAAAGGCGAGGGTATAGATTCGGTCGAGGCATTCGCGGCTGACGGCCAGGAGTCGGGGGCCTTTGAGTTCGTGCTTGAGGGCCGGGGCCTTCGTGTACGTCAAGGCCTGATCGTGAACCTGGGTCCACATGCGCTGGAATTCCGGAGCCGATTCGGCCTGCTCGCGAAGTGCTTCCAGATCTTTGTTGTCCATAACGAGCCTGGGGTGGCCGGGTTTGAGCGTGGCGATTGGATCCCCCTCGTCGCACCGGGCTCCCAGGGCGACGACGCTCCAGAGCACGAGAATGAGGGAGGATTTGAGCATCGATGTGTGAAGTTGTGCCATGGTGGGAAAGACGCTCCAGGTTTTCGCAGGGAGTTCGGGGAAAGCGCGATAGTGAAGCGATTAAAGCAAGTGGGGCGCAATCGATGCAAGCCTGTAGGGCGCAGCGCCGTTGTGGTTTCATCGCGGTTTGCGTATACTTGGGAAGCGGGATGGGCGATCGGGATGGGTTCCTCAGTAATGCAGGTCGGTGAAAGGTGTGCCGGAATTCCAGGAACAATGCATTGTGGCGCGGATTCGGATGATGAATGACCGCGGTCGGACACTGTGAATGCGTGTAAATGCGCAGACCCGGTGAAACAGGCGCGCGATACGGCGCGCATAGCCGGATCCTGGAGTGGGCTGCTGGAGTGGTGAATGAAGCTGAGTAAAACGCAAATCGATGCCCTCACCGAGGTCATCGATATCGGCATGGGTCGCGGAGCCGGGGTGCTCAACGCCATGCTCCAGTCCCAGCTGTCGATGCTGGTGCCCCGCATTGAGATCCTGGATCTGGACGAGTACCTTGTGCGGCTTTGCGGCATAAGCTCCGATCGTCTTTCCGCCGTGCAGTTGGGGTACCAGGGCGCCTTTTCGGGCAAGGCCCAGTTGTTGATTCCCACCACAAGCGCTTCCAGACTGGTCACGATGCTGACCGGAGAGGCGCTCGATTCTGATGACTTCGACCTGATCCAGGCGGGGACCCTCAGCGAAGTTGGAAACATGGTTATAAATGGGGTGTTGGGAACCATCAGCAACGTGCTGGGCCAGCGTTTTGTCTATTCGGTTCCAACGTACCTCGAAGAGCGGGCGGACAGCCTCCTTTGTACCCCGGACCGCGGCAAGGGCTATACCGTGCTGTTGGCGCGTACCCGTTTTTCACTCGAAAGTAACGAGATTGAAGGGGATTTACTGTTGTTGTTTGAAGTTGGCGCGCTCGAATCGTTGTTGAAGGCACTCGGAGCCCCGAAGCCCCATGAGTGACGCGAAACATCGGGAGCACGCATCGTCGAATCGTTTTTCGTTGCTGAATCATGTACCGGTCGGTGTGTGTGTGTTGAGCCGCGATTACTCGGTGGTTTTTTGGAACGAGTGTATGTCGTTCTGGACCGGTATCCGCGCGCTGGACATTTTAGGCCGTCCCATCACCCACTATTTTCCGCACCTGGGCGAAGCGCGCTACCGAAGCCGAATCGACACCGTGTTTCAGGGCGGACCACCAACCGTGTTTTCCTCCCAGTTGCACAAGCACCTCTTTCCAGCCGAACTGGCCGGAGGCAAGATGCGGGTCCAGCAGACGACCGTGATGGCTGTGCCCGTGGGAGATGGACCCGAGCAGACCGCCGAGGCCTGGCATGCCCTCATCACCGTGGAAGATGTCACCGAGCTGACCCGGCGCGTTCAGGACTACCGGACCATGCACCAGACCGCCCTGGAAGAAATGGAGCGGCGCAAGGTCCTGGAAGATGACAAGGCGCGGATGGAAGAGCATGTGCGTCACATGCAGAAACTGGAGAGCCTCGGCGTACTCGCCAGTGGCATCGCCCACGACTTCAACAACCTGCTCGCGGTAATCGTGGGTAACTCTGATATCATCGCGGCGGAGGTGGGCGGCCGCCAGCTCATCGGCCACTGCAATATGGAGATCCAGAAGGCCGCCCAGCGCGCCTCCGATCTGGTCGCCCAGATGCTGGCCTATTCCGGTGGCGGCACCTTTGTGGCCGACGCGGTGGATCTATCTCTCCTCATCGAAGGAATGCAATACCTCTTGCGCTCCTCCGTGTCGAGGAAAGCCAAACTGGAATACGCCCTCGCCACCGAACTCCCCGAAGTCGCCGGCGACGCCGCCCAGCTACAGCAGGTCGTCATGAACCTGGTCACCAACGCATCGGATGCACTCGGCGAGAAGAATGGGGAAATCCGGATTGAGACCGGCATGGTCGACGCCGACGATGCCTACCTGGCGTCCCTCTATCTCGATGAGCATCTTGCCCCCGGCCGCTATGTCTACCTCGAAGTGAAAGACACCGGATCCGGACTGGATGAAGAAGCGCTGGACAAAATATTCGATCCCTTCTTCACCACGAAATTTGCCGGGAGGGGCCTGGGCCTCGCCGCCGTCATGGGCATCGTGCGCGCCCACAAGGGGGGCGTCCGTGTACTCAGTATTCCCGGGCAAGGCACCGCTTTTCGCATCCACTTGCCCCTGATGAACCCTGCGGTTGCCGCGGAGATCGAGATGGATGGCGAGGACCGCCTGCTCGAAGAGGGTGAGAACGGAACTCGGATCCTCCTTGCCGATGATGAAGAAATGGTGCGGGTGCTCGGCCAGCTCATCCTGGAGCAGCACGGTTACGAGGTGCTCACGGCTTCGGACGGGGATGAGGCCATTGCCGAATTCCGTGAACACTGCGACACCCTTTCACTGGTGCTGCTCGATATGACGATGCCCCGAAAGAACGGCTATGAAGTCGCCGCCGCCATTCGCGCCATCCGCCGTGACATACCCATCGTGCTGTGCAGCGGCTATGCGGACGTCGAGGCGCGGACGCGGTATGCGGATCTCCAGATGGATGGATTCCTGAAGAAGCCCTATCGCATGAATGAGTTGCTTCACGTGGTCCAGCGGGTGCTGATGCGGTTTCCCTTTTGACGCCGAAGGAAGTACTTGAATAAATATTCAGTATTTGCTACGCTGTTCTTGAGGTGAACAGCCATGACAACACTACGACTGATCGACGACGAAACCATTCCCGGGCGCGGCACCTGGTGGAATACCGAGAATCGCTTTGAGGACAGAAGCCTCGTCTACGAAGGGGAGGATCAACCCGCCGGGCCACCCCGGGTTCCCACGCTATATCGCGAAGACAGTTCCAAGAGCATCCTCTGCCAGAACGATAGTCCCGATGTTGGCTTTGATTTCAGCATTAACCCCTATCGGGGCTGTGAGCACGGCTGCGTGTACTGCTACGCCCGTCCGACTCATGAATACATGGGCTACTCCGCGGGCCTGGACTTCGAGTCGCAGATCTTTTACAAGCCCCGCGCGGCGGCCCTGCTGGACGAGGCCCTGGCGAAAAAATCCTGGAAACCCGAAGTGATTGCCATGAGCGGTGTGACCGATCCCTACCAGCCCGTGGAGCGGGAGAAGCGATTGTCGCGGGGGTGCCTGGAGGTGCTCTGGAAGTACCGCAACCCCGTCGTTATCGTGACGAAGAACCGTCTCGTGACGCGAGATATCGATATTCTGGCGACCATGGCGGCGGCGGGCTGCGCGGGGGTGCTCCTATCGCTCACCACCCTCGACCTGCGCCTCAACCGCATTCTGGAGCCCCGGAGCTCTTCACCCCAGCAACGCCTGGAGGCGATTCAGGCGCTCCGCGCCGCGGGTGTCCCCGTGGGCGTTCTGGTGGCCCCGGTGATACCGGGATTGACGGACCACGAGATTCCCGCGCTGCTATCCGCCGCCTATGATGCGGGGGCTCGTCACGCGGGCTATGTCATGCTCCGCCTGCCCCATGCCGTCGCACCGCTTTTCGAAGCCTGGTTGGAGCAGCACTACCCTGATCGCAAGGAGAAAGTGCTGAGTCGCCTGCGTTCCATGCGCGGCGGCGCCCTGTATCAGTCCGCCTTTGGCGAACGCATGCGTGGCACGGGTTTTCATGCGGATCAGGTGGCCCACCTCTTCGACCTGCTCCACAAGCGCCTTGGTTTCCACGATGGCCGGATGCCCCTGCGGACAGACGGGTTCCGACCCGCCGGCGGCGAGCAACTGGCCCTGTTTTGATGGCCCTGCATCGCGAAGGTCACCACGGCGAGCCGTAACACGCGGGCCCATCAGACATGGTCCATCGTCATTCGTATGAAGACCATAGAACTGGGGATCTGGAGCGGGGGCTTTCCAGCCCCCGACCTGGTCAGCGCTGTGCGCGGGCAATGGCAGGGGATCGTGGTATAGTGGGGCTATGGTTGAGCCCGTCTTCATCCCGCCTTCGGGCTGGGTCCCCGCAGATTTTCCCCGCGCGCTCGGGGAAGGCCGTTCTTTCGTTTCCGGGGAAACCACAGGAGATCGCCTGATTGTCCACTACTACACCACTGGCGAATCTTCGATTCTCAACGCCCTCGCCTGGTGGGGCCCCGGCGCGGAAGGCCCCCCGGGTCATGCCCACGGCGGGAGTATGGCGGCGGTGTTGGACGAGGGCATGGGGTTCTCGGCCTGGCAGGGCGGTTACCCCGTTGTTGCGGCATCGATCACGGTGAACTTTCGCCAGCGTCTCCCGCTGGGCGAGGTCCATGGGGTAACCTGCCGAATTACCCGCGTCGAACGCGCGAAGGTATACACCGCGGGTCGGATCTACAATCTCGAATCCGGCGAGGAATATGCGAACGCTGAGGGGCTATTCATCGTGCAGCCGCTGGACTCCTTCGGCGGCGCCGTCGAGCGGACGACCCTTCATCGCTCCCGATCAGCAGGTTGAGCTTACAGAATGACGTTCCGCTGCGGGCTTGCCGCCTCCCAATTCATTCAAAAGTGCCATGCGGGCTTTGGTCATGGGGAGATGAGTGGTCATAATCGCTCTGAGGCCCGGCAGCGTAACCGGAAGTGAAATGAAGTCATCCATGCCCGCTTCCAGGCAGCGTTCCCGGGTGCCCGCCATGGCGTCGGCGGTCATGGCAACAATGGGGATGTGCATGACTTCGCCCTCCTGGTCGCGGATCTTACCGGTCAACTCGATGCCAGGCATGTCCGGAAGATTGAGGTCCATAATAATGAGATCGTAGGACTGCTGACTGAGCTGGGTCAGGGCGGCTATGCCGGAGGCCGCCACGTCACAACGCAATCCCATCGTTTCAAGCATTCGCCGCGCAACTTTTTGGTTTACGGGATTATCTTCAACAAGCAGAATACACCGCCCTGTCCGCATTGTCTCGGCGATGGTGTACTTCGTAACCAGGCCGTCGTGCCGATCCCGTTCGGTTGTTGATCGGCGGAGCAGGGCCTCAATACAGCCGATGAGCTCATCCCGCTTCATGGGCTTCGGCAGGTAGCCGTTAAAGCCCGCATTCCGGAGTCGCTGGGCGTCCCCTTTCTGCGGGGCGGAGGGGATCATGACGAGTGCAAGTGAATCGAGCGCACGATTGGTCCGAACCTGCTTTCCCAGAGAGGCGCCATCCATTTCGGGCATGTGGAAATCGACCAGCGCGATATGGAATGGACTTCCCGCGAGTAACGCGGATGCCAGGGTTTCCAGGGCCGCCTGTCCCGATTCCGCTTCGGCGGTCTGGTATCCCCATTGCTGTAACAGTCCGCGAAACATGATTCGGTTCGCACGATTGTCGTCCACGATGAGAATCCGGACGGCCTCGGGGTTCAGCACGAGGTCCAGGGTTGATTCGACATCGCTACTTCCGGCTTCACGAACCTGGACGGTGAACGTGAAATGCGCCCCCCCGTTGGGACCATTCGTCGCCTGGATATCGCCATGCATGGCAATGACGAGTTGCCGACAGATGGAAAGACCGAGTCCGGTGCCGCCGAATACTCGCGTCGTTGAGACGTCCGCCTGGGTGAAAGGTTGAAACAGATAGTCAACCAGTGCTTCCGGTATCCCGATGCCCGTATCGCTCACGGTGAAGCGGAGGGTATAGCCGGACGCGGTCTGTGTATCCAGATCGAGATGCACGGCGACCTCGCCCGCGTGAGTGAACTTGATCGCATTGTTCATGAGGTTGAGCAGCACCTGCCGGATGCGACCCGGGTCCCCGTTGACCATCCGGGGAAGCTCGGGACTCACGACCACGGCCAGGTTTAGCCCCTTCTCGATGGCGCGAAAACTCATTAACTCCACCGCGCACTCGACACAAGTCCGAATATCAAAGTCGATATACTCCAGCTCAAGGCGACCGGCCTCCATCTTGGAGAAATCGAGAATGTCATTGATAATCACCATCAGCGCTTCGGCCGAAGTCCACATGATATCGGCAAACTCTTCCTGCTCCGCCGTCAGGGGGGTCTCGCGGAGCATCTCCAGCATACCGATGACCCCGTTCATGGGCGTACGTATTTCGTGGCTCATATTGGCTAGAAAGCGACTCTTGGCCTCGCTAGCTTGCTCCGCCGCTATGGCCATGGCGCGGGCGACAGATGCGGGAACCATTTCCTCCCATTCGGTCTGAGCGTCCACGCTTTCCGTCGCGAGCACCGGTTCGGCCCGCAGGATAATTATGGTCTGGCTGTTCAGCGGAGCCGCCGTGGCCGCGATGCCCCGTCCGTTTCCAGCCCCGGAGATCGAAAATTGCGCCGTCTGCTTTTTTCGAGTTCGAAGCGTGCCCGCGATCAATGCTTCCAGAGGTTTCAGCCAATCTTCGGAGAGGAAATCGTTCAAGAGCATTCGATGCCGATCCGCGCGGTCCTCGAAAAGCGGAAGGGGATGGTCGTCATGGAAGTACGTGACGTAGCCCTCCTGATCGATGCAGAAAACACACCCATTCAGGAGTTCCAGTACGCATCCCATCTCAATACCCAGCGGTCCAACCATCGCATCGGCTCCCACCGTTTGATTCACACGAACTCGTATTCGTTCAGCCCTGCGTAACCTTTCGAGCTGTGCAACGTTCCATTGCGGTGACATGATAGGCCTGTAGTATAGCGGGTAGGACTCCGGGATTCGAGAACGAAGAATGCTGGGCTTAACAGCCCTACTTCTTCCGGTAGACTATGGCCTGCGCGAGCTGGTTCGTATTCAGGTAGTCGTCCCAGGCGGACTCTTCCTTCAAAAACTTGTCGAAGAATGCCGTACTGTAGCCATTGGTGAGCGTATGGGCTTTTTCCATGGAAAAGTACTCCAGCGGCTGGCCGTCGGTAATGCGCGTTCCCGATCCGGCGCCGTCGCCCCAATTGGGATTGATCTGATCCATGTCGGAGAAAGTGTAGTGGCCGCCATCCTTGAACTCGACCAGATACTTTGGCGCGGATGTCGCCTCAAAGTAGGTCCGGGCCCCGGCGTTGCCCTTTTCCCCGATGGTGTCGTCCTCCGTGGCGACAAACAGGAGCAGGGGTCGCGGCGACGCCGTTATAGACTCCGGCACCACGCCAGCCATGGGGGCAATAGCATCAATGCGGGGATCCTGGGCTGCCGCCGCCATCGCGGTGAAGCCACCGAAAGAATGGCCCGCGACGCCGATATTTTCGAGATCGACCTTGCCAAAGAAACGAGACTTTGCGTCTCCATTTAATTGTCCGAGCTGGTCTATCAGAAAGCTTACGTCTTTAGGGCGATCCAATGCGGCCTGGCCCCGCCCTTCCTTGTCATAGGGGATGACTTTGCCCTCGAAGGACGTCGCGCACGCGTTACGGGTGTGGTCGGGCGCGACAACGATATAGCCATGACTGGCCATGTGGTCGCACCAGAAGGTGCTCTGGGATCGCATGCCGCCGTTGCCATGGGAAAAAATCAGCAGGGGAAACTTGCCGTCGGCGATCTCACCATCCCGTATCGCAAGGGTCTTGAAGTGCTTGTCCATCTCCGCGATGTTGAAGCGGAAAGCAATGGTCAGAATAGTATTCATCTGAAGGTCTTTTCCACCCATGAAGAAATCGGTGAACTTCGCGGGTGTACCACCGCGGGCCGATTCGGCGGCGGGGTACCAGACCTCCACCAGTAGCGGGCGCGGGGCGTTCAGCGCCGGATCCGTACGGGATTCGTCCCGCATCTGAATTGTGGTGACGCCGACGGGGTAGGGGCCTGGTGATTCGGGACTTTCCGCTGTTACGCGGAGACTGCACAACACGGCGCATACAAAGGTGAGTGTCCATCCGTATAATTTCATGGGGTATCCTGGCTCCTGCGGTCATAGGCGCGAATGGCTATCACGCGTTCAATCTGGTCGTTGGCCTCCTGCCAGGCGCGGCTTGCCCGCGGTGGCAGCTTGGCGGCGGCGAATTCCCTCTTACTTCGATCCAGGAACTCGGGTGTATAGATGGGCGGAAAGAGATTGTCGAACCATATGCCGATCCGGTGCTCTTCGGCATTCCAATCGATCACGCGAATCCTTTCGAGCCACTTTCCCACATAGGGTTCGGAGAGCTCGGGGTACAGCGAATTGTGGAAAGAGCCCGATCCCGCCCGTTGCAGGCTGAGCGAAAGCTCGGGGTCGGCCAGGCGCTCCCACTGGGCAGCCTTGGCGTCGGCCGTCGGAATGGCTCCCCGAATGCCAAAAGCGAATCGCTTGCCCTGATCCGTCGGGTCGCGCTTCAGCTCCGCTTCCACCAGCGCCTCCGTGTCCTTCACCCCAAGCACGGCCAGCCTGCCCACGATGTTCCAACGGCGGGGCTGGTCCAGGGTTTCTCCGTCCAGCATGGGGCGGAGAAGACCAATCGCGTCGGGGGTGCAGGAAAGGCTGACCAGGGCATCGTGCCAGAGCAGCCACTCATCGGAGCCGCTTCTTGCGCTGGCACGTCCCTCGGTGAGAATCGTCAGTAGGCGTGGAGCGAATTCCTGGCGCTCCTCCGGGGCTAAGTGCAGGAGCAAGGTCTCGTTGATCACGCGTCCCCCCAGAAGGTACTCCAGCACGCCCTGCTCCGCTTCGGCGGGCAGGTTGGCAAGGATCAACTTCATGAATTCCGATGCGCGGAGTCGCTCGTGACGCACCATGGCGGAAAGCGTTCCCCAGACCATCCGGCGCAGGAAGGGATCTTCAAGCGCGGTCAGGCGTTTCACAATGGTATCGTAGGAGTGGGGATCCAGGAAGAAGAGTCCATAGTCCATGTCGCCGTAGTTCGGATAGACAAAGTCGGGACACGGCGTGTCGGCCAGTCCGCGCACGTTTGTTCGTTCCCCGGCATACGCCACGGGAACAACCCCATTTTGCTCGAGAACACCCCGGTCGTTCATCCGGAAGAGGGCCACCTGCGTTTTGTGCGGCGAGAGCCGCGGCGCATTTACCGACGCATGCTCGACGGCGAAGGACGCGATCCTGCCCTCCATGCAGTCCAGATCGACGGAAATCTGGGCAAGCCCCTCGGTCTTGAGCCAGGCCTCCGTCCATGCGTCGAGATCCGCGCCGGATGACTGGGCAATGGCGTCCATGAACTGTGCCCGAGTAGCGTTCTGCCAGGCGAACTCCTTGAAATAGGCCGCCACGCCCGCCGCATAGGCCTCCGGGCCCACCTGGAACCAGAGTTGCTTCAATGCGGCGGCTCCCTTCGCGTAGGTAATTCCGTCGAAGTTGTCCATGGCCAGGCGCGCCGAGGGAACGTCCGTCTCGATGGGATGGGTGGTGCTGAGCTGATCCTGATAGTAGGCCCAGCCTTTCATACCATAGAAGTCCTGCCAGATCGCCGGGTCCTTCGTCATCGTGTTCTGGGCGAGAAAGGCGGAGAAGGTGGCGAAACTCTCGTTCAGCCAGAGGTCGTTCCACCAGGTCATCGTCACCAGATCGCCAAACCACATGTGGGCCATTTCATGGAGAAGGGTGTTGTTGCGATCACGGTAGTTCTCGGCGGTTACGGCGCCGCGGAAGATCATGTACTCGTTCATGGTTACGGCACCCGGATTTTCCATGGCGCCGGGATTCAATTCCGGAGCAAACACGTGATCATACTTGTCGAAAGGATAGGGGTACTGGAAGAATTCGTTGAAGTAATCCAGACCGGCCTTGGTTTCGGCAAAGAGACGCTCCGGATCGAAGTGTTTTGCCAGCGAGGCGCGGGCATACAGCGCGAGGGGCAGTCCATCGTGTTCATCGTGCCACGCCTGGTAGCCGCCCGCGCCGACGAAGAAGAGGTATGTGCTGAGGGGGGGAGTGGGCCTGAAGCTCACCTTTTGAAATTCTCCCGCGGACGATTGCGAAGCTACCCGCATGTTGCCGATCACCACCCAATTCGCCGGGGCTTCGACGGTCATTGTACTGGGGGCTTTGATGTCGGGCTGATCGAAACAGGGAACAACCAGATGGGCGCCGTAGGGCTCGAGATTGGTGTAGAGATATTCTTTGTCGTCGACGGGATCGGTGAAATGGCACAGGCCCTCGCCGGATTTCGAGTATTCGCCGGTGTAAGTGACGACAATTTCCAGCGGCTTCAACGACAGGTGTTCCGCGGGGATGTCGAAACTGCCATTCCGTTGGATGATATTTTGAATAGCCCTGCCGTTCACCGCTACGGAATGAAGCGTGCGGGCCTTCAGATCGATGCTGAGGGGCGCGCTGTCGACGTTGAGTTGCACCTGAAGTCGGGCGGTACCTTCAAACGTCTCCACCTTCTCCCGCAGCGCAAAGTCGAACCCGTAAGAAACCGATTGAATCTGGGCGCGGCGAAATTCGGCCATCTCTTGCGAAAGATCGTCCAGATCCGGTCGGACGGGGGCACCCTGGGCCTGTGTTGCCAGGCATGCGCAGGCCGCAAGCCACAACAGTGGGCCGCCAGCAAGGGCAATACATCTCATCATCGTCAGTCCTTGCTTTTTGTGTGACCGGCAAGCCAGTGGCACGCCGAATCGGGCAGCCAGTCATGTCCACCTTCAAATACCGTGATCCGGGCTTTCCCGGCCTCCTCGCGGAGATGGAGCGCCCGCTCGTAGTTCGGATCGGACACGGTGGCCGCTTGCGGGCCCCACTCCTGGGAAAGAGCATTGATACGGGATTGAGACACCCCCGGAAGACCGAGGGTTTCGGCGATCACGTTAAACGCGTCAATGCTATGGTGGATGGGGACCGAGCCTGTGTGCCCGTCATGGATCCCCGTGTTGATATCCAGCGGAAGGCCCTTCGCCGCCGAGAGGAAATAGAGTGGAGAGCGTAGCCTGAGCTGCGCATCGACCGCCGCACTGCTGCCGGGCGCGCCGCCCACAGAGGCCTCCACATCTTCCAAGTAATTGCGGCCCGCCGCCTTCGTCTCGTCGTGCCAGGCAGCCAGATCACTGATGCCGACCCACGCGGAAACCGCTGTCCAGGTTTCGGGACTGTGGGCGGCCATCACCAGCGCCATGTGTCCGCCACCCGATACGCCGCAGAGATAAACGCGGCGGGAATCGACCTCCACACGGGACTTGGCCGCCGCCACCGTGTCCAGAATATCCTGCCGGGCGGCGGGAGAGGCGCAGGCCACGGGATTCTTGTTGGCGCCGCGAAAGTGGGGAACCACCACGTGCCAGTTGCGGGCCCGGGCCGCAGTAACCCAGTCGTCGGGGTTGAAGGAGTCAATGTCTGCGCTCCACGTGTGCAGTTGCACCAGCAGGGGCTGGGGACCGGCGGCGGGGGAGGGATAGAAGCGCGCGGGCTGCGCTGTCCCATCAAAGGAGCTGGTGAAGGTGAGCGTCTCGTAGGGGATATCTCCCGCAGGTGCTGCGCTCAGCATGAGTAGCGAGGCAATTAACTGGAGCATGGGCAAGTTGTCCTTCCTGGTAAGCGGATGCGCCATGGTAGACCGGGACTCCGGGAAAGATCCAGCGGACGGGCCTCTATGGGTCTTATGGAACCCCACCACTGGTCCCATACGCCCCATGCTTTCGTCCTTCGCAAAATTGATTCCTGACGGTGGCCCACCCTACACTGCTTTGGCATAACCCGCACCCAGGAGACTTTGAGCATGCTCGTAGTTCGTTTCACATTCGCAGCAACACTCGCTGCGTTGATTGTCGCCACATCGGCAGCTTTCGCGGCTGACCCGAAGGAAGTGGAGAAGCTGGATCCCAATTTCGCGGTGAAAGATCCCGCGGCCGATATCCAGTGGTTTGACGCGCTGCAACTGGGCCTCGAAGGCCAGGGCTGGACCGAGAATGCCCACGCCTATGACCGCCTGCCCGCAAAGGCCGAAAAGTTGGCGCCACCCGCCGTCTGGTCCCTATCCCACCACTCCGCTGGACTCGCGGTTCGCTTCGTCAGCGACTCGCCGGAGATCTCCGCGCGCTGGTCCGTGCGGAGCGAGAATCTCGCCATGCCCCATATGCCCGCGACGGGCGTGAGCGGTCTGGACCTCTACGCGAAGGACGGCGCGCAATGGCGCTGGCTGGCCCAGGGACGTCCGAGCCAGCAGATGGACAACGTGGCAAAGCTCGTGGGCGGTGCGCCAGCGGGCATGCACGAGTATATGATTTACCTGCCGCTCTACAACGGGACGGAAAAGCTCGAAATCGGCGTGAAGCCCGGCACCACCCTGGCCAAGGCGCCCGCGCGGGCGGACGAACGGCCTATCGTGTTCTACGGCACTTCGATTACCCATGGCGGATGCGCCTCACGTCCCGGCATGGCCTATCCCGCTATTGTGGGGCAGCGACTCGATCGCAGACACATCAACCTGGGATTCTCCGGCAATGGCAAGATGGAGCCGGAGATGGCCTCGCTCATCGCCGAGATCGGCGCGAGTGCCTTTGTCCTCGATTGTCTGCCGAATATGACGCCCGAGCAGGTGGCGGAGCGCGTTGCTCCGACGGTAAAGACGCTGCGCGCGGCGCACCCCGACATCCCTATCGTGCTCGTGGAGAACATCATTTACCAGAGCAGTTGGTTCTTTGAAGGCAACGCGGGACACGTGGCCAAGAACGCGGAACTGAAGAAAGTCTACGAGCAGCTAATGGCCGAGGGCGTTGCGGGCTTGACGTATGTTCCCTGCGACAACCTGCTCGGCACCGACGGCCTTGCCACGGTGGACGGGGTTCATCCGACGGACCTCGGTTTCCTCCGCCAGGCCGACGTGCTGGCGCCGCTCCTCGCCAGGTTGTTGACGGACTGATCTACTACATCACAGCCGGACCCATACGAACCATCCCCCAGGGAACCCCCAATGACCGAACACATTCTCATCACCACCGCCGATGCGGTCACCACGCTCCAGCTCAATCGCCCCGAGAAGAAGAGCGCCCTCACCGCCGCCATGTACCAGGCGTTGGCGGATGGCCTTACGGCTGCCGAGGCGGATCCATCCGTGCGCGTCGCCGTCATTCGCGGCACCGACGGCTGCTTTACCGGCGGCAACGATTTGATGGATTTCATGCAGCATCCACCCACGGGTGAGGATTCCTCCGTGGGCCAGTTTCTCAAGGCGATTGCCACCTTTTCCAAACCGCTGGTGGCGATTGCGGATGGCGTGGCCATCGGCATCGGCACCACGCTGCTGCTTCATTGCGACCTCGTGTACCTGGGCTCCAATGCCCGCCTGAAGCTGCCGTTCGTCAATCTGGGGTTGTGTCCCGAGGCTGCGTCGAGCCTGCTGCTGCCCCGCCTCGTCGGCACCGCGAAGGCGTCGGAGCTCCTGTTGCTCGGGCGCGAGTTCAATGCCTCGGAGGCGGTGAGCATGGGGCTCGCCAATGCCAAGTTCGAGTCGGCGGATCTTGTGGACGGCGCGATGGCCATCGTGCGCCAACTGGCCGCCCAGCCGCCCGAGGCGGTGCGCGTATCCAAAGCCCTGATTCGCGGACGGGATCGGGACGCCGTTGCCGAGGTGATGCGTGTGGAGTTTGAGCAGTTTACAGCCCGCCTGATGTCGCCCGAGGCTGCGGAGGCCTTCCAGGCCTTCGCCGAGAAGCGGGCACCCGACTATTCCAAGTTCAGTTGAATTAACCCTTTTCCCGAGCAAACAAGATGAACCTCACACCCCGAAAAAATGGCTTCACCCTGATTGAATTGCTGGTGGTCATTGCCATTATCGGTATTCTCGCCGCCATTCTGCTGCCGGCGCTTTCCCGCGCTCGGGAAGCGGCCCGGCGCACGGCCTGCGCCAACAATCTGAAGCAGATGGGCCTGTCCCTGGCCATGTATGCCTCGGAAGAACGTGGCATGTATCCCCCGCGTCAAATAGTGACCATCACTGGAGCCCTGGGCGTCGAGATGATGTTCAATGGTCCGGAGATGATCCCGGAGTACATCAACGACTACAACGTGATCTGGTGCCCCTCCTGGGCTGCGACCAACGGCCCGCTTGAGCGTTACGACGTCGGCAAGGGTGACGGGGACGGTATAATCGAACCGGAGGAAATCGGCCAGGAGCCCTACCACTACACCGGCTGGTTGATCATGGAAGACCGAAACATTATCGGGCCGCTGGTGGGAACGCTGGGAGTTGGGCCCAATGGACGGCACGAAGAGCCCGCCTACGCCGGTACGCCCTGGGGTGAACTGGCCGCCCGCAATGTGGCCACGGGTGGCGAAGCGAGCCGGGCGGACTTCACCGTATCCGCGACCTACGCGGGAACCCAGGTATCAGGGGGAAACACCATTTTCCGCCTTCGCGACGGCATAGAACGTTTCATGATAACGGATATCAACAATCCAGGCGCGAGTGCGAGGGCGAGCAGCAGTATTCCCCTGATGTGGGATCACGCCAGCACGAAGACCATCGACTTCTCCCATGTGCCCGGTGGTGGAAATGTACTGTATCTCGATGGCCACGTGGAATTCCTGAAGTACCCCAATGCGCGATTCCCCTTCACGGAAGACAGCGCACGCACCCTGGGACGCTACGGGAAGCCTTTTGACGGGATCTGACCCGGCCCGCTACAGGTACTTGCGCGCGGTGGCGCGGGCCAGGCCTATCTGGCGCGGACTGACCGAGACCGAGCGAATTCCAAGCTCGATCAGCTTGGGAAGGTAGCGGGGCTGGCCGCCGATCTCGCCGCAGACGGACAGGGGCTTGTCATGTTTGCGGGCGGCCTCGGCAATCTCCCGCAGCAGCTTCCAGAACACGGGCTTGTCGGGATCGTAGTCGCCCGCGACCTGCTCATTGTTCCGATCGATCGCAAAGAGATACTGGATCAGATCGTTGGTGCCGATGGAGCCAAATGCGGCAACCTCCAGCAATTCTTCGGCCAGCAGGCACGCCGAGGGCACCTCGAACATAACCCCGTGAATCAGATTGTGTCCGGGGATGTCCGCGATGGCGTGGCGGATGCGTTCCCGCAGCACCAGAAACTGATCCACATCGACAATCATGGGGTAGGTCAGGTGGATCGGGCCATGGTAAGAGGCCCGCGCCAGTGCCCGCACATGGGGAACCAGCAGATCTGGACGCCCAAGGAGCAGCCGCGCCCCCCGAAAGCCTAGGCAGGGGTTCTCTTCCCGCGTAAGGGACAGGAACGGGGCATCCTTGTCGCCGCCGAGATCGAGCAGGCGCATGTAGACCGGTCTGCCCGCCATGGCCTCGACCACCGTGGCATAGCGGATGTACTGCGTCTCCTCGTCGAGCAGCCGACCCGAGGCCAGAATCTCGAACTCGGTCCGATAAAGCCCAATTCCCTCGGCGCCCACCTGCTCCAACACATCCAGGTCGTCCGTAAGCCCGATGTTTGCCAGCACCGGAAAGCCCGGCACCGGCTCGACCTTGCGAACCCGTTGCGCCGCTACCCGGCGAGCCGTCGGGTACAGGGTCAAAGTCTCGGGCGTCGGATTGAGGAAGATGTCGCCCGTGTCGCCGTCCAGTAGAATATAGTCGCCCGTATTGATTAAGTTGTGAATGTGCTGAATGCCGCTGATCGACGGGATGCCCATGGCGCGGGCGAGGATCGCGGCGTGGGAGGCTGCCCCGCCGTGCGCGGTAATGAAACCAAGCGTCTTATCGGTGTTGAGATTGACCGTTTCCCCCGGCGTCAGATCCGCCGCCACGATGATGTGGAAATCATTGGAAAGGCTTCGCTTCTCCGAACGGGCGGGCAGGCCGTTTTCCGCGATCATGATATCGAGCAGGCGGCGGCGCAACTCGCCAATATCCGAGGCGCGTTCGCTCATATACTCGTTGTCCACTTCCTGGAGCAACTTCTCATACCGGTTCAGGCACTTGGCGATCGCGGCCTCGGCATTGAGGTGATCCTCGTCGATGGCCTGCATGATCTCAATGTGTAGTGTGGGATCTTCCAGCATCATGCGCTGCGCCACAAATATGTTGGCCTGGGCCCGCCCGATGCGCAGTTCGACCGTGTCGATCAGCTCGGTGAGTTGCCGCGCCGCCTCCGCCATGGCGACGATGACCCGCTCCTTTTCCCGCGTGGTGCCGCTCCGGGAGATGCGGAACCAGGGCACGGACTGGTGGGTAACAGGATGGAGGACAACCGCTTGGGCGTAAACCACTCCTTCGCTGATGGCGAGCCCGGAAAACTGCACTTCCGTTATCACGGTCGTTGTTGACATAGAATTCTCGCTGCCCTGAACGCGGTCAAAAGCCCCGCCGGTTCGCCGGAAGGCGCGCTCCAGCATAGCACGGAAACAGGCAGCGCGCAACGCGCACTTTCGCGAATTGCACAAGGGCCTCGCGGCGGGGCCTCCCCGTCCGCTATACTACGGCGCGAGCAGGCCGGACGGTCGCGGTATCCCCTCGGGGATATGGAGGAAAGTCCGGGCTCCATTGGGCGAGGTGCTTCGTAACGCGAAGGCGGGGTAACCCGACGGAAAGTGGAACAGAAAACACACCGCCTACGTCTTCTTCGGAAGGCCGGTAAGGTTGAAATGGTGCGGTAAGAGCGCACCAGCGTCGTGGCGACACGGCGGCTTGCAAAACCCCACCTGGAGCAATTCCAAATAGGGGAGCAATGGCGTGGCCCGCGCTGCTCCCGGGTAGGAAGCTAGAGGCGCACGGCGACGTGCGTCCCAGATGAATGGCCGTCTCGGGGGCTCAGGCCCCTAGACAGAACCCGGCTTACAGGCCTGCTCGCATTTTTCATGCTCATTTGTTGGGGCGGGGCCGCATGGACCAAGTGGACACCTTCGCCACAAGATCGTTTGAGAGGTCCACATCGTCCACGCTGTCCACATGCGTCAATGTTCAGCGCAGAATCCACCGGCAGCTCACCCGCAACAGCTCACCGCTCATCTCATTCTCCACCAACAGGCCTGGAACAGTCAGGGCGTCGGCCAGCGCGGGCAACCCTTCCGATCCAATTGCGC
>JBHEKR010000360.1:0-6919 GCA_041859365.1 Candidatus Hydrogenedentales bacterium | reverse complement strand
GTGCGGAGTTTCCACGACGCCGCGCACAAAGAAAATGGGGCGAAGGGATTTAGCGTGCTTTATGTCCTTCGTCCCCTTGTGTTCGTTGTTCAAGAATGGGATCAGAGACCATGCACGCTTGAATCGCGACGCGGCCGTCCGTGCGGGCGCACTTCGACGGGACGGTTCAGCGCCTTCTCCACCATCGACTGGAACCCGGGCGAACCCAGCGAGCGCTCCTGCTGCATGTGCGATCGGATGTCGGCAAGCACATCGTCCGACAAGGCTTGCAGGAGCAGACATCGGTACACCGCCGACCGTTCCCTGGCGTCCCGCCCCAAGGCGAGATAGCCGGGGTGCGGCGTCAGCCGAACATCTGCCCACAGCCCAAGATGCGCGTGCACGCTGGACCAGCGGTAGTCCCAAGGCTGCGCGACCATCGCGGCACGGACCGGGTTGAGTTCGATGTAGCGCAGGCAGGCCAGCAGGTAGCGGTCACTGTCGACCAGGCAGGACTTGTAGCGGCCTTCCCACAGTGTGCCCGTGCGCCTGTACCGCGCATTGAAGGCCCGGACATAGCGTCGCCCCAGCGCCTGCATCATCCGCGATACCGCCCCACCCACGTCCGCGCTCACCAGCAAGTGCACGTGGTTGGTCATCAGCACGTCGCCGTGGAGGGCGACACCCTGCCCGCGCGCACACGCATCCAGCGCCTGCAGGTAGGACGCGAAGTCCTCGTCGTCGATGAAGGTCGCCCCGCGGTTCACCCCGCGATGGGTGATGTGCAAGGGAATCCCGGGTAGTTCGAGGCGTGGGCGGCAAATGGCCCCACGATGCCGAGTCGCTCAAGCCAGGACAGTCGGCGCAACGACCAAAAAGGGGTCAGAGAATTTTTCCGGCGGTGGGCCTCAAGCAGCAAGGCGTTTCAAACGAAAATGTTCTCTGACCCCTTTTTGCATTTTTCCCGCTTGACTCTGACCCCTGCTTTCTTGTCTTGGCTAGGTCAGGTCCACATGCCACTCATCAGCCACTTTTTTCACCCGAACGGCTAAGGTGGAATCAACTCTTGGCGCCTCAGCAATATCGAAGCTTTTGCCCCAACGCACTCTGATCTGATAGTACTTACCCCCCGCCCGCCACCCCGACCGAATTGTCGCGGGTAACGACTGGCCACGTAAATTTGCCACTGCAGATGATGATTCCCCCACCCCACCATCTCGAAGCGTAGAAACGAGGCGATTGGGGATAGTGATTGCTCCAGTAGTGAGAAACGACTTATTCACCACGAACTTGAACTCGGCAATCAAAGATGCGTCAGTCATCTGAATCCCCCTCAGCCCAGCGATTAGAAATGGTGATTGACCTTGGAGGAGAGACAGGAACCCCAATACATACCATAGGATTCGCACCTATCATTCAGTCGCGCAACTGGTCTAGAAGCAGCACAAAACAATGCTCGTCGCTTACACCTGGAAATGCAGAAACTAGGGCTTGATAGGCGTCGTCACGCAATGTGACAGCCACCCCAGCCTCTTCGAAGTACCCAGCTCGTTCATCGTGAACTTCAAGCTTGCTAGCAACCTCAACGATTGCATCGCTGATAGCATCACTGTCGAGCGATCCGAAAATTCTTGTCAACTCTCGCGCCGTGCTACCCGTAATCCACACGCGGATTCGGCCAGCAATAATCTGCTCTCCAATTACGGTGAACAAATAGACATTTGGGTCTGTTGGAGGCGGCACATCAAAGTACGGCTGAATCTTGGCTCCAGCTGTAGTAGTAATTGAATACTTCTTCTTCCCTGACAATTTTTCATAGACCCAAAGGTTTTTACTGCCTTTTCGGCTCCCACCATCGGACCCACGATCCATCCATAGAGCATAGAGAGTGTCCGTCGAAGGCACCTCCATGGGCTCCTCAAAATACATGAACTGACGTAGGGATTCTTGCCAGAGCAGCCAGCCCGTCCGCATGTCAACAGGGCGCATAGTCCTATTCTGCTCGCGCACTTTGGACGCACGCGCCGCAATCAACTCACGGTATTGCTGAAGTATATCTGCCATCGCCTCATTAGGATCGGAGTCCAATGAAGGAACTCGAATGGAGCGAGTGGCCGCAGGATGCATCAATGTCGTGCCATAGGCCTGGGCGAGACTATCTCTCGAGCGGTAACAAAGCATCTTGTGCTCGACGCCGAGATTTTCATGCATTACATCGATATTTAGATTGGACCAACCCCCTTCTGGGATTCCTTTAGCCCGGCAGTACACGTAGGCCCAATCAGCCTCCTCCAGCTTTCGACCCATCATATGAGCAACTCGAATAGCAAGGAGCTCATGCGCTCTTTCACGTTGATCCAGCGTGAAACATGGAAGCGTAGTCAAGCCAGGATCTCCTTCCGCACCTCGTCCACCACAGCTCGGAACGCCTCAAAATCTACTGAAATCTCCACTTTCGACAAAGAACTACAAAGCCACTCAGCATACAGTCGACGGTAATCGAACTCGTCTTTTCGATCTACATGCAGGTACTGAACCCGATACTCGCGATCAGACATCAGGCATGTAGCAATGAAGTCCCGACAGCCTTGCTCCGTGGCGCGTCGCAGCGACACCCGGCGAGACCTCCCTTGCCTCTTGCGACAATGCAAGACTAGGTCGTAGCCCACGGCGTTCTCTGAAACATGCATCTTGAAGGTGCCATGCCGCTTGTCGAACGTCTGGGTGCCCTTAATGTCAAATCCCGCGTCAGTAATCGCGTTTTGCAAAGCGACCCAAATTTTGTCAGAAGAGTTGTGGAACACGACGGTCATCCATGCGTCGTTCTTGAGCACTCGATGCGCTTCCAAGAACGAGCGACATAGCAGAACCTGATAGTCGTCAATGGATTTTTCCTGAGGTTTACTAACAATCGCCTCTTCTGACACCTCAGTATGATTCTGAAGCCAACTCTCCCACAGGAAGTTCATTTCCGAGTAGTTGATGTTGCTTCCGAAAGGCGGATCCGTGAAGACGTAATCCACACTCT
The DNA here is from genome assembly GCA_041859365.1 of Candidatus Hydrogenedentales bacterium. Classification (GTDB taxonomy): domain Bacteria; phylum Hydrogenedentota; class Hydrogenedentia; order Hydrogenedentales; family JAEUWI01; genus JAEUWI01. The sequence continues at coordinate 3,912 of JBHEKR010000360.1, read as the reverse complement.
CATCACCCAAATGATTCAGCTGAGTGGCAGAATGGACGCCAACATAGAGATCGCGGTGTACGCTCGGAGCATCACGAAAGTACCAACTAATAGTGCAAGCCTTTCGTCGAAAAGCTACGAAGACATTTTGCTCATTTGAAATATGGGGGACGTTGTAGTTAGCAATGTTGCCGCTACCGCCCCAGAATCGAAACTCCGAGAAGACCGTGACCCGCTGATAAAGAGATGTGAGAGCAAACTTAAGTTTTTCTGCCATCTCTACATTCGGGAAATTTGTTGCGAGCTCCCACAGCCGCGCCATAGCCCAGAGAGCACGCGATGTGTAGGCCTTATCTACAGAGTCGATTCCCGCTGCAATCGGCTGTCGAGTGTTGACACCGTTCTTTGGAAACAAGTCTGTTGGGTACCAGAGCCCTTCCGGCAAACCTTTAGCTTCGATCTCTCGCAAGAGCTTCAGATCGTTCACATTAGGGGCCGCAACCTGTTCTTTGAGGCCCCTTGCACAGCACTTGTATCCAATCTGCACCGGCTTGCGCCCTACGCGCTTCAAGCCGCGTTTTGCTATTCGATCACCACAGTGTGGGCAGTCAAATTCCGATTTGATCTTGCTATCTCGAACTCTCGGCTGCTCATCACGAGCGACATCCCACAAACAGAACGCCTCATTGCAGCTGCTGCAAATGAGGTCATAACTCCAGACCGTGTAAAGCATCCGAACTGAGCGGCCACAATCACGACATTCAGTTGAATACAACTTTTCCTGAAGATCCGCGCAATCCGCAATAACTTGATCGACGGCCGCCATAAATGCAACATGATCCAACGGCGTGCATAGGTTTCGGGCAATGAAGGCTGCCGCAGGAGACAAATCGGACAGAACAGCTTTCCGCCCTAGCTCAAGCGCAGCAACACCCGTCATTCCGGACCCGCAAAACGGGTCTAAAACAATATCCCCGGGTGCGGTGTAGTACTCAATAAGTTGCGCAATCCCCTGCGGGGGCACTTTCGTGTGATATGTGTGGGCGTCATACACATAGGTATTCTTGCCCGCCTCAATGTCGCTCGAGAAGGGACGCTTCACTCGCTTTCTAACACTTTTATTACGGCTCGCTTCGTAGTTCATGGCTCTTTTGGCACAATGGCTCACCATCCCTCAACTAAGTCAGCTAGTGCATTGCCACGGTCCTACATATGCCTCTCAGGTATTGAGACTACATATTCCGCCTGTACTCCCCACCCACATCGTACAACGCATGGCTGATCTGCCCGAGGCTATGCGTCTTCACCGCTTCCATCAACGAAGCGAACACATTCCGCCGCTCCCGCGCGGTCGCCTGCAGTGAACGCAACCCCTCGCCGCTGTGCGGCGCCCCCTCTCCCGGCCTGCGGCCCCCCTCTCCCACTGAGGGGAGAGGTAGAAGTACGGCATTCCGGTTCGCCTGGAACGCCGCCACGTTGGCAATCTGCTGCCCCTTCTCCCCTTCCGTGGAGCGGATCAGCTCGATCTCGGTGACGATGTCGCCGCCGTGCTCCTTCGGCAGGAAGGTGTTGACGCCGACCAGCGGCAGGCTGCCGTCGTGCTTCTTGTGTTCGTAGTACAGGCTTTCTTCCTGGATCTTGCCGCGCTGGTACATGGTGTCCATCGCACCGAGCACGCCGCCGCGCTCGCTGATCGCCTCGAACTCCTTGTAGACCGCCTCTTCCACGATGTCGGTCAGCTTGTCGACGATGAAGCTGCCCTGCCACGGGTTCTCGCAGAAGTTCAGCCCCAGCTCCTTGTTGATGATCATCTGGATGGCCACCGCGCGCCGCACCGATTCCTCGGTGGGGGTGGTGATGGCCTCGTCGTAGGCATTGGTGTGCAGGCTGTTGCAGTTGTCGAACAGCGCGTACAGGGCCTGCAGCGTGGTGCGGATGTCGTTGAACTGGATTTCCTGCGCGTGCAGGGAGCGGCCGCTGGTCTGGATGTGGTACTTCATCATCTGGCTGCGCGGGCTGGCGCCGTAGCGCTCGCGCATGGCGCGGGCCCAGATGCGGCGGGCGACGCGGCCGATCACGGTGTACTCCGGATCCATGCCGTTGCTGAAGAAGAAGCTCAGGTTGGGCGCGAAATCGTCGATGTGCATGCCGCGTGCGAGGTAGTACTCGACGATGGTGAAACCGTTGCTCAGGGTGAAGGCGAGCTGGGAGATCGGGTTCGCGCCGGCCTCGGCGATGTGGTAGCCGCTGATCGACACCGAGTAGAAATTGCGGACCTTCTGGTCCACGAAGTACTGCTGGATGTCGCCCATCATCTTCAGCGCGAACTCGGTGCTGAAGATGCAGGTGTTCTGCGCCTGGTCTTCCTTCAGGATGTCCGCCTGCACGGTGCCGCGCACGCTCTGCAGGGTGCGCGTCTTGATCTTCTGGTAGGTGTCGGCGTCCACCACCTGGTCGCCGCTGACGCCCAGCAGGCCCAGCCCCAAGCCGTCATTGCCCTCCGGCAGCATGCCGGCGTACTGCGGGCGCGGGCGGCCCTGGTACAGCTGGGCGATGCGCTCGCGCGCGGCTTCCCAGCGCTTGCCGTCCTCGCGCAGGTACTTCTCCACCTGCTGGTCGATGGCGGTGTTCATGAACATCGCCAGGATGATCGGCGCCGGGCCGTTGATGGTCATCGACACCGACGTGGTGGGCGCGCACAGATCGAAGCCCGAATAGAGCTTCTTCATGTCGTCGACGGTGGCGATCGACACGCCGGAATTGCCGATCTTGCCGTAGATGTCCGGGCGCGGCGCCGGGTCTTCGCCGTACAGGGTGACCGAGTCGAAGGCGGTGGACAGGCGCGCAGCGGGCTGGCCCACTGACAGATAGTGGAAGCGCCGGTTGGTGCGTTCCGGCGTGCCCTCGCCCGCGAACATGCGCGTGGGGTCCTCGCCGGTGCGGCGGTAGGGGAACACGCCGCCGGTGTAGGGATAGGCGCCCGGCAGGTTCTCCTTGCACAGGAAGCGCAGCAGGCTGGCCCAGTCGTTGAACGTCGGCGCGGCGATCTTCGGGATCTGCTGGTGCGAGAGCGATTCGCGGTAGTTCTCCACCCGGATGGTCTTGTCGCGCACCTTGTATTCGGTGGTGGGATCGACGATCGACTTGAGCCGCGCCGGCCAGTCCTGCAGCAGCTGGATCGACTCGCTGCTGAGCGCGCGCACGGCGTCGTTGTAACGCTGGCGCAGCACCCGGATGGCGCGCTCGGATGCGTTGCGCTCCAGCTCGTCGCCGTCGATCAGGTAGCTGCTGCGATCAGCCCGCACCGCCTCCATCTCGGCCTTGCGCGGCGCGGATTCCTGCAGCGCATCGTTGGGGTACAGGTGCAGCGGCTCCGGCCGCAGCGCATCGCCCATGTCGCCCAGCACGCGGTAGAAGCTCTCCGCCCGCGCGGCCGCCTCCGCCTGCGCCTCGATGCCGCGGTTGACCGCCCTGCCCTGCTCCGCAATCTCCGCCAGGTAACGCACCCGCGCCCCTGGAATCAGCACCGTGGCCCGCGGCTCCTTCAGCGAGGTGTCGATCTGCGGGTCGAAGTTGCACCGCGCATTGCCGATCTCGCGCGCCTCCGCGTGTCCCGTGCCCTGTGTCCCGTGCCCCGTCTTCGCCCGCAACAACCGGCACAGATTGACGAACATCCAGCTCACGCCCGGATCGTTGAACTGGCTGGCGATGGTGGGATAGACCGGCACGTCCTCGTCCGCCAGCTTGAAGGCCTGGCGGTTGCGCTTCCACTGCTTGCGCACATCGCGCAGCGCGTCCTCGGCGCCACGCTTGTCGAATTTGTTGAGCACGACCAGCTCGGCGTAGTCGAGCATGTCGATCTTTTCCAGCTGGCTCGGCGCGCCGAAGTCGCTGGTCATCACGTAGACCGGGAAATCGACCATGTCGACGATT
>JBHEKR010000240.1:0-11237 GCA_041859365.1 Candidatus Hydrogenedentales bacterium | reverse complement strand
CTTCAGGCCCGTCAGCGCGAAGACCTCGTTGGGCAGCGTCGTGATACCCAGATCGCCGATCTGAATCGCCTGCAGCACCAGCTCCGCCGTGGGACGCTCGTGGAGGTAGATGGCCTCGTGGGCGTAGACCTCGGTCTGCGTCGCCGGGAGGCGATCACCCATAAGCTGGACCTGTTCCCGCGCCCAGGCGAGGCGCTTTTCATCGGGCACACGGAAGTTCAGCTCGATTTTCTTCTCAGCAACGGCCAGGGGCGCCGCATCGCGCCATTCGATTTGGTGGTACGCCTTGATGGCATAACCCGCGACTTCGGCGGCGTAGTCCTGAATCGTCGGCGGCGCGGGAGGCGAACCATAGTCCATCCACATGAGGTCGCCGCTCGTGCCCTGGGTTATCATGGCCACGAAGTCCCCTTCGCTGGAGGCCTGGCCCAATAGCGCGGCCATCTGCCGGCAGAAGTGACCGTAATAGTCTGCGGACACGGGGGTCGACCCAAAATAGTGCTGGGAGTAGTTCGCCAGCAGGGCGATGGGCTGGCCATCGGTTTTTTTCACCGCCAGCACGCTCAACTCGGGATCCACGGGGCCCGACGGCCCGATGATGTCGGGGCTCTCATAGCCGGGGTGCATGTTGGCCCGCACGTTGACCTCGCCGAAGGGATCCGGCAGCATCTTGTCCGCGCGGCGGATCCAGCGGCGGTTGTGGGTGTGCTCCCAGTCGTCGATGGACGACCAGCCAATCTGGGCGGGTTGCAGGTTATTCAGCGCGGTCGTCATGGCCTCCACCAGCTTCCCGGGGAGCCACGCGGTGTAGGCGGGATCGGGTCGGCTGCCCAGACAGCCCATGGACGCGGGCGCCGTGTGGGTGTGGGTCGCCGAAACCATCATGCGGTCCATGGGGAGTCCCGTGGCCGCCGAGACCTGGGCCTTCGCGCCGTCGATGAGCTCCCGGGTCATCATGCAGGTGTCCACGATGCAGAAGACCAGCTTCGACGCGCCGTCGTCCAGCGCCAGGGCCCGGGCGTGGATGGGGTCCGTGGCCGCCGTGGCCGTGCCCTCCACGAAGTTGCCATTCACCCGAACGGGATACTCCAGCGGCGTGATGTCCACGGCCGCCGCACCCGCGCGAAAGACCGGCTGGGCCAGCGCAGGTTGAATCGCAGCGGCCGCGAGAATCGACGCGATCAGTAGGTTCCGGGAGAAAAATCGGGGCCAGATGAAAGGGGGCAATGCCATGTTGGGATCCGTTCCTGTTGAGCTACAAGCCAGAATGCGGACACCAGTAAAGCACACGGGGAATACGGCGTCAAGGCGCGGATATGAGCGGCATGGGCTTTCGCATCCACTTCGCTTCTCGTTGCCCACACTGATCAGACGGCCTTCGTTCCACGTTCATGGATGGATTACCCGCATGAAGCACCCGGACGCCTTCTCAGGTAGTTCTGAAATCGGGACGAGCGCCGAAGGTGGGTTAAGCTTCCAGCTTGACACAACGCGAAAGTAAACCATGGAAAGGTTCGGCGAAGTTCTCGGGAGATTTCGGTTTGCGAAAGAATTAACGGGCCCATTGGCCAATGAAGCAGGCTGTGTGTCAAGCTGGAAGCTTAACCCACCTTCGGCGCACTTTTTTCATGCAGCGTCCGCTTCATTCATGGGGTACGTTGCTCGAACACCCCTGTTCATTCGCGGTTCAACACAATTGGTTCATGTCTGAATATCCGGCTGTCGCGTGACGGGGAGCAATCAATAGTTCCACGGCTCGCTGTTCACCCGCGTGGTCACCAGGCCCCGCTGCTTGAAATCTTCCAGCAATACCTTCCAGTCGTCCGTGCCGCCCAGCACGTAGTACGTGAAGTAGGTCGTGGTGCCGTGGTCAAACTGAATCCAGGGCTGGAGCTCCGTGTAGTAATAGGGTGTCGGCGTGTTGTCCGGATGGTTGTTCCACAGGTGCAGATAGACGGCATCGTTCACCGGATAGCCGATGACCAGCGAGGTGCGGGCCTCGGGATCGCTTCCCGCCGCCCAGCCTTCTTTCGGGAAGCAGGCGCGCCCGTAATAACGCCCCAGCTCCGGTCGCGTTTCCACCAGCGTGTCTTCGGGGAAGTAATAGTGGTCCTCGGGGCCGGTGGAGGGGCCCAGCTCGAAGAGGGGATTGATCCCGAAGGTGGCGATGGTCGGCGTCATTTCCTGAAATTCATAGGCCGCCTCCAGCACCGGGCCGCCCGCGTAGAGCGTGTAGACCTTGCTGATCTTGCTGCCGTGCATGTTTGCCCAGACCTTCACCCGGGCGCGGTTGCCCGTTGCCTGGACGATTTCGTGGTGATACTGGACGTGGCCACCGATGTAGGGATAGCCGATGAATTCCTCCAGTCCGCCAAAGGGGTAAAAGGAACGCGTGTCGCCCGGCGTGCCATGAAGCGGCGGGGTCTTCGGCCAGAGCTTGAAGAATAGGTTCTCGCCGGTTTCTTTGATGATGTACTCGATGACGCGTCCGCCCTCCTTCAGCACCGCCACGCGCACGGCATCATTCTCCATGATGACTTCGGGGATGCCGTCGCTGTCCAGATCTTCCTCGTGCACCTTTACTTCGCCGGGCGCCTCGCGCAGCGCAAGCTGTCCGGTCGTGGTGACGCCCAGTGCGCTTGCCTCGACGATATAGTCGCCCGCAGGCAGGGTAACCTCGAAGAATTCCCGTGTCTCCTGCCACGGCATCGCCGCGACCTGCCGCTCCGTGCGATGGACTTCCTCGCCCGAGTCTTTTTTCTTGACCACAAAGGCGAGATCGACGCCGCTCGCGTTGGTGTTGTTCCACAGGGAGATGGGATAGGTGATGGGGCCGGACACGTCGTAGCGCAGGGTGTGGAAACTGACCACGCGCGGGATCTTTACGGAGGCAAGTGCATGAAACGGGACGGATGGACCGCCGGCGGTGTTTACGGTGCCTTGAATGCCCATAAGGTTGTTTCGACCACTGGAGGCGCTATTGAAGTAGACTGGGATTTCGGATGTGGTTGCCGCTGGCCCCGGCACGACGGAGGTGCATGACTTTACGAGGTCCCCGCCTTCTTGAAAGCGAACTCCCGTGCTCGGTTTCACCGTGAGGTTTGCCTCCAGGTTCTGGCCCGACCGGCTTCCGAGCGCGATGTTAAGCACACCGTCCTCGATGCTGGCCTCAACATTCAGGATTCCATTAATCCGTTCTTCCAGCACCGTGCCCTCCAGCACCAAAAACTGTATCGCGGTGCGCAGCGCCTTGGGCCCGACGACCACGCCCTCGGGGTAGATCGCCACGGCCCGCTTGCTTTCGATTGCCTGAAGGAGCGACTGCTGCGTCAGATCGGCGCCCTTCTCCAGAAAAGCCACCATGGTGGGCGGGGCTTCGCGATAGAGGTCACCCACCGGCGCGATAAAGGGCGCGTCCAAGGCTTCGATGCGAGCCTGATCTTCACGACCCCTCAGGAGAAAGCCCTGAAAGTTTCCCGCGTTCGGGCCGTCCGCCGAAGCCAGACTGGCGAAGTAGTGTCCGCCCTTTTCCTTCGCCCAAGCCAGGCACTGTTCCACAGTGTTGTCCTGCACATCGGGATAGCGCTCCAGGCCATACATGGCGCCGTCCGTCACATTTTGTCCCGACACAAACACGAAGGGATCCTGCACTTCCTTCAGCGCGAGATTCACCGGCCCCGCAAGCATCCAGTCGTTGTAACCGTTCACCATGATCCACCCACAGCCCATGGACCGCGCGAGGGAAATGAGATCAAAGGGATTGTGACCCGCGCCCGGCGTGATCATGAGGTGGTTGGTGGTGACACCCGCCAGTCCGCGATGAAAATCGTATTGCTTCAACACGGCCAGGGTATCCAGCACAAGCGTCTTCAGCCGCGCGAGTTCCTCCGCCGAGTGGCTCGCCAGGACGAATACGCGACCGCCCGTATCCTCCAGAAAAAAGGCGCGGCTGCGGCGAAACTGTTTGTCCTCGGGTAACTTCGCGATTAACTCGGTGCCCAGGGGATCCTGATCGGTAACGGCGATGAAGAGGTCGCCCTGCGTGGATGCCGTCACAATCTCCGCCGCCGGCCGCTCCAGCAGCGTGACGTCTTTCTCCAGAAGTGTCCCCATGAAACCCGGTTGCACCCAGAGTTCCTCCAGCATGAACTGACGACCCAGCTCTTCTTCCAGCGCCCACAGGGCGGCCTCGGGCGTTTGTCGCGACTGGAGAAAAAGCCCCCGCGCACTGTTCCACTGCCAGGCGTCGCGGCTCCAATAATTCTTGTAGCCGTCGAAACTGAGGTCCCTGGAATTCACGGTATCGGACAGCGACACACTGGCTGGAGGGGTTAGCGAAGCGAGTTCGCGGGCGGAGGCGAGGGGAGGAAGGAGCAGGGCGGCGCTCGCCGCGATCACCAGGAATTTCGGCAGAGACATCATGCAGGTCCTTGTGTGGTGGAGCATCCGACAGAGGGATGGTAAACCAATTAATCCACGATTTGCACGGGAAAAGCTTGGATTCGCTGGGATGCGCGGGGCAATCGGACAGCGACGTTGCATTGGACTTCAGAAATAGTGCCCAATGTGCCGGGAGGCCCTCGCAGCATCGTACCGCAGGGTTGTACACAAAATCGGGTTGAAACGGGAGTAGATTTCATGACGAATTTCTCGTGGATTGACGGCAGTATTGTCGGCGTCTATCTGCTGGCGGTCATGGCCGCGGGCATCGGGGTGCGCAAGTTCGTGGGCACCGTGGAGGACTTTCTGGTGGCGGGGCGCGAGGTGAAGCTCTATCTGGGCGTTGCCTCCCTGGCGGCCACCGAGTTCGGCATCGTCACCTGCATGTACACCGCGCAGAACGGCTACGACAAGGGTTTCGCGGGCGCCACCCCCGGCATTCTCATGGCCATCGCCTATCTGGTTGTGGGCATGACCGGCTTCTGCATCGCGCCCATGCGCGATTCCGGGGCCATGACCCTTCCCGAGTTCTTCGAGAAGCGCCTGGGCCGCAAGGTCCGCCAGGTGGCCGGCGCCATCATCGTGCTCTCCGGCCTGCTGAACATGGGCGTGTTCCTCCGCATGGGCGGCGAGTTCCTCATCGGCGTGACGGGCATGAGCGCCGAAGGCCACCAACTTGAAATCATGATGTCCGCCCTGCTCATAGGCGTGTGCGTGTATACCATCCTTGGTGGCATGCTTTCGGTGCTGGTGACGGATTTCATGCAGTTCGTGGTCATGAGCGTGGGCCTCATCGCCGTGACCTTTCTCATCATCTTCAAGACGGGTTGGGGCAATATCGTCGATACTGTCCAAAGCAACTACGGTGCGGGCGGCTTCAACCCCTGGGTCAACCCCGATATGGGCTGGTCTTTCATCATCTTCAATTCGCTGGTGGTGCTCGCGGCCGTCCTCACGATGCAGCCCGTCATCCAGCGCATCCTGTCCTCCAAAGACTCCAGGACCGGTCAGCAGATGTTCGTCCGGACCAGCCCCTTCTTCGTGGCCCGCTTTGTCATGCCCGGCATCTGGGGTATCGCGGCCCTGGCCATGTTTCCCGATGTGGACGCCATAGGCGGCAACAGCCTTGCCGCCATGCCGAAGTTGCTGGGCGCCGTGGTGCCCATGGGCCTCATGGGCCTGCTGGTGGCCGCCATGCTCGCTGCGGACATGTCCACCGATTCCTCCTACATGCTCGCCTACGGCAGTGTCATTTATAACGACATCATGGGGCCTTTCCGCAAAAAGCCCATGAGCGACAAGCGCGGTATTCTCTGGAACCGCTTTATCGTGGCCTCTCTCGGCGTTTTTTTTCTGTTCTACGGATTGTGGTATCCGCTCCAGGGGCCCGTGTGGACCTATTTGACGGTGACCGGCACCATCTGCTTCTCGGGCATGCTCTCCATTCTGATTGGCTGCTGCTACTGGAAGCGGGCCAACGACTGGGGAGCCATGGGCGCCATGCTCATCGGCGCCGTCTTCCCCGTTGCTTTCCTCATTCTGGAGCAGGTGCCGTCCACGAAGGAATTCGCGGCCTGGGTCGGTCCCAATTGGTCCGGTATCATATCCTTCGCTGCCGCGGGCGCCGCCATGCTCATCGGCTCTCTTATTAAGCCCGGACACATCAACACGCCAATCGCTGGAGGCGCCAACGCATGAGCTACGTATGGGGATTCATAACCTTCGCCTGCCTGATCTGGTATACGCTGATGTGCGTTTACATCACCATCTACGGCGCATTCGACATCAAATCCATGCTGTCCCACCTCCACCACGGCGAGGACAAGAAGGACGGCGAGGGCTGATAGCGCCCGACGGAGCCTGGCCCAGGGAACCCGGGGCGAGAGCTGGTGTTCAATCCATCGGTTGCGATGGATATGACACCCGCACCTCGCCCCTTTTTTTGGTGACTTGGAGCTAATGAGATGAACCCCGGTACAGCGCTGCGTATTCTCGTGTTGACACTTATCTTCCTGCCCGGCTTGCCGCTTCGCGTCGTTGCCGACACGCCGGCGCCCTACGATCCCCTGGCGGCCCCAGCTATCGATGCCGTGGTCACAGCGGATTTCACCATCACCGATCAGGCCCGCAACCGCGAGATCCCCATCCGGGTCTATGCCCAGCCCGAAACGATGAACGCCCCCGTAGTACTATTCAGCCACGGTCTTGGCGGCTCGCGGGAAAACGGCGCCTACCTGGGCAATCACTGGGCGGCCCGGGGTTATGTGTGTGTGTTCATGCAGCACGCCGGTAGTGACGAGTCCGTCTGGAAAGACGCGGGCCGGGGTCAGCGGCTGAATGCCATGCGCGATGCCGCCAGCGGCGAAAATCTCATGCTGCGCGTGAAGGACGTGCCCGCGGTGATTGATCAGCTCACCGTCTGGAACCAGGAACAGGGCCACGCCCTTGCGGGCCGCATGGACCTGACTCACATCGGGATGTCGGGCCATTCCTTCGGTGCCGTGACCACCCAGTCCGTCAGCGGCCAGGTGGCGGCCCGTGGCTTGATCAATAGCACCGATCCCCGCATTCAGGCCGCCTGCGCCTTCAGCCCGAGCAGTCCCCGCGCGGGTAGCGTCGACGCGGCCTTCGGCAGCGTCCGGATCCCCTGGATGTTGATGACGGGTACCGAGGATGTCTCACCCATCGGCGGTATCGATGTGGCGTCGCGGCTGGCCGTGTTTCCGGCCCTGCCCGCCGGAGGGAAATACGAAGTGGTGCTCTTCGGCGCGAAGCACGGCGCCTTTGGCGACGGGACCCAACGTCGACTCGATGGGGCGCGCAATCCGAACCATCACAAGGTCATTCTGGCCCTGAGCACGGCTTTCTGGGATGCGTACCTGAAAAAGGACGAGACTGCGAAAGCCTGGCTCGACGGCGATGGGCCGAAACGTGTGCTGGAGGAAAAAGACCGTTGGCAGCGTAAATGAAGGGGGCGCTGGAGTTCCATGGGCCGTCCCGTCGGGCATTCGAGGCATCGGACGTAGTCCAGGCGGGCAGACGCGCCACATGATCCTGCGACACGAGCGTTCGTGTGACTGCCGCAGACAAATCCGACCCCAGAACCACGTGCCGCAGAGCGATTTGTGCTGCTGAAACGCATGCGTGGACCCGTTCCCCAACCCGGTTGCCCCGCAAGAATTCGGGTAGTCTTCGCGTAACGGAATAGGGGTAAGGGCGGCCCCGGAGCATAGGATTCAAACTCGTGTGAGGCAACGCACACGAGTGGACACGCACCATTCTTACGATGTACGCTCGAAGGCATGCCACGGACCGGACTTACCGGACCGTGTGGCACGTTGCATTGTTCGGTGTTTGCATGAAAATACCGACACGAACTCAATTGACGACTTGCCCTTCGCAGTCTATAATCGACGTTCACACCCCACGGCACCAGTAACATCAGGAGACCAAATTGTGACCCAGGAATCCAGCGCCCAGGAACGGCGCGCGTTCATGACCGGAACCATCGCGGGCCTTGCGGGCGGCGCCGCTATCCTCTCCACCAACTCGGTCGCCGCTGCGGGCAACGTTAAGCTCACGGGCCTCGATCCCGATGCCGCGCCCGCCGCGGATTCGGGCTATACCCCCGGTATCAAGGCCGAAGGTGGCCAGACGGTGATTTTCGTTTCCGGTCAGGGCCCGGAAGATTACAATGCGGACATGGAGACTCAAATGCGCCAGACCTTTGACCGTATCGGCAAGGTGCTGGCCGAGGCGGGCGCGGGCTTCGAAAACGTCGTCATCCTGCGGTCGTACTTCGTGGACATTGCGCGCGATCTCCCCGCCTATCGCAAGGTGCGCAAGGAATATCTGAAGCAGCCCTACCCTGCCTCCACGGCCGTCGGCACGCCCGCGCTCGCGATTCCGGGACTCATGATCGAGATCGAGGCGGTCGCGATTATTTAAGTCCACGAGAGGAATGTGGCATCCGCCTACGGCGGACCACGGCTGTGTATTCGCGCCGTGAGGCGCGCTTGGAACCGCGGCAAAGGATGGGAGAGCGAAGCATGTCGGGAATCATCAATCGCAGGCAGTTCATCAACCGAAGCACTCTGAGTGCGGCCGGCCTCGCCCTGGCCGCAAGCGCCGCCCGCGCGCAGGAGGCCCCGGCCAACCGCGTCGTCGTCGGCGTGATGGGCCTGTCGCGTGGTCTCGCCTTGACGGAGCACTTTGCCACACAGCCCGGCGTGGAAGTTCGCTACGTCTGCGACACCGATTCGGACCGCACCGGACCTGCGGCGGCCATCGTGGAGAAGGCGGGCCATGCGCGCCCACAGGAGATCGGTGACTTCCGGCGGATCCTCGATGATCCAGAGGTCAACGCCCTCGTCTGCGCCGCGCCGAACCACTGGCACGCGCCCGCCACGATCCTGGCGTGCGCGGCGGGCAAGCACGTGTACGTCGAAAAGCCTTGCAGCCACAATCCGCGCGAGGCTGAGCTCATGGCCGAGGTCGCGCACAAGCACAATCGCGCCGTGCAGGTGGGTACGCAGCGTCGCAGCAGCGCCAACATCCAGAAAGCCATGGCGGCGCTCCACGGCGGGGAGATCGGCAAGGTCTATTCCGCCCGCGCGACACTCGGGGGAAACCGGACCAGCATAGGGGTCGGCGCTCCCGCGAATGTGCCACCCCAGTTGAACTACGACCTCTGGCAGGGCCCCGCGCCCCGCGTACCCTTCATGAGCAACCGCATCCACTACAACTGGCACTGGTTCTGGCACTGGGGCAACGGCGAACTCGGCAACAACGGTGTGCACCTGCTTGACCTCTGCCGCTGGGGACTCCAGGTGGATTTTCCCGCGCGTGTTACGTCCATGGGCGGGCGCTACGCCTTCGCGGACGATCAGGAAACGCCCGACACGCAATCGACGGGCTATGAATTCGGGGGCGGAAAGCTGATCACCTGGCAGGGCCAAAGCTGCAATCCTTTTGAACCCGACTTCATCAATTTCTATGGCGAGAAGGGTACGTTGACCATGGCCGACGGCGGTAATTTCTCCGTGCTGGACATGGAGAACAAGGTTGTTCGCACGGAAACCGGCGGGCGGGGTGACATTGAGCATGTCGCCGATTTCGTGGCCGCGGTGCGCGAGGAGCGCACAACCGGACTCGCCAGCGGTATTGGAGATGCCTGGAAGAGCACGCTGTTGTGTCACTTGGGCAACATTGCCCAGCGCACGGGCCGCGCCTTGCGCTGTAATCCAGCAAACGGCCACTTTGTTGACGATGCGGACGCTATGACGCTCTGGTCGCGCGAGTACGAGCCCGGCTGGGAGCCGGTGGTCTGAGCGTGATTGAAACTCGCGCTTCAGGGACGGCGGCGTAGAATTCTCTGTAGTCACTGCCGTCCCTGATGTCCCTGCAACCATTCAAGGAATCGTTCAGACTATACAGGAGCCCATCATGAACAGACGCCATTTTCTGGGACAAACGCTGATCGGCGCCGCAAGCCTTGCCACCGCCTCACCCGCGCGTGCGCAAGCCGAAGGCGAGCAGGGAATCAAGGCCGCCATCATCACCAACAAGAGCGGTGCGCACCTGGAGGCGTACTACAATGGCTTGGCGGCCGCCCCGGAGGTCGTGTCCGTGGTGCTCGCCGATCCCGATGGCACGGCGGAGGAGAAGGCGCGCCAGATGATAGGGCCGAAGCTGGTGAAGGTATATAAGGACCGCGCCGAACTCTTCGCAATGGAGAAACCCGAGTTCGCCGTCATTACGATGGAGGCCGTGCAGGCTCCCGACGCGATTCGCAATGCCCTGGAAGCTGGCTGCCATGTGCTTGCGGAGAAACCCGCCTGCGTTCGCGCGGAGGATTTCGCGCCGCTTACGGAATTGGCGGAGTCGAAGAAACTCAACCTCTGCCTCGCGCTGGCCAACCGCACCAACCCCGAGATGATAAAGGCGAAGCAGCTTATGGCCGAGGGCGTCATCGGGAAGATGTACGGCATTGAAGTGCGCTTTGTGGAGGACCAGACGCGCCTCACGAATCCGGGCTACCACCAATCGTGGTTCGCCGACAAGAATCGCGCGGGCGGCGGGCATCTTACTTGGCTCGGCATCCACTGGCTGGATTTGTCCATGTACATCACCGGAGCGTCCATCACCCATGTAGCGGGCTTCGCCACGAACATCGGCGGTCAGCCCATCAGTATTGAAGATTCCGTGGCCATGACCATGCGCTACGACAACGGCGCGCTGGACACCATGACCTCGGGCTATTACCGCAAAAGCGACGACGAGTCCCTCATCCGCGTCTGGGGTTCGAAAGGCTGGATCGAGCTCAGCTCGGAGGATCGCCGCCGCGTCCGCTGGCAGGACACGTCCGCCGAGAACTCGCAAGTTGAGGAATTCAATGGACCCACAGATTATGTCCACTACACCGCCTATACCGGGGCCTGCGTACGCGCCGCCGCGGGCCTGAGCGAACCACCCATGACGCCGCGCGAGTGCTTGCGGGTGTTGAAGGCGATCTATGGACTCTACGAGGCCGCAGAAACGGGAAAAACTGTTGAATTCACTAGTGTCCGGTTAAAAAGCCTAATGATTTCAATGCCTTAGTCAATTGGGCCTATCGGAAAGTGTATTCGGCGCTCAAAAACGCCTGTAAAATCTCACCTTTTTCGAACAATACGATGATTAAAAACTGTAGAATTGTGTAGGAGCCGCCACCAAACCTTGTCCGTAATTGTTGAATAGTTTGCTAGTCGTACAACCTAAAAACACCAAGTAATCGGCCATGAGATCTATTTTCCATC
>JBHEKR010000186.1:0-29249 GCA_041859365.1 Candidatus Hydrogenedentales bacterium | reverse complement strand
CTGGGTTTTCCCCTGGTTCCAACCCTGCTACGGCGCCACCAGCGCCGAAGTCTACAAATACGCCGCCTGGTCACCAGCACCAGGGAAGGAACCCGTGCTGGCGGCCCTGGCCCAGCGCATCGCCGGGAAAGACGCCGCGCCGCTCCTGCGCCAGGCCTGGGCCAGCGTCTCGGAGGCCATTGCCTGGTCCCCGGAGCAGCCGCCCTACTTCAGCGGACCCTACTACCTCGGGCCCGCCCATCCCATGTTTGCCGATCCCGATGCGCCCCTGCCAGACTGCTTCAAGCGCGATGGCAAGTTATCCATGCACGTCCTGAAGGACGCACGGGGAGACGCAGTGCGAGGAAACGCCGAAACCTTCGGGCGCTACTATCGCAAAATGGAGGAGGCCCTGAAACGCGCGGTCGACGCCCTTGATGCCGCCCGGCCCCAGGTGCCGCCCCGCTGCATGCCCACCTTTCGCGCCGAAGAATTGCCCGCGCGGTGGTTCTACCACACCGCCCGCAGCCACGCGAATTTCTATGCCTCCGCCCGGCATCGCGATTTCTTGCGTGCCTTCGCCGAGTTGCCCACGCACAGCCCCGAAGAACGCGCCGAGGCCCAGCTTCACTACGAGCAGTGGCGCGCCGTCCTCGCCGACGAAAAGGCCAACACCATCGCCGCTATTCCCGTAGTAGAGCAAGACCCGCGACTCGACTTTCGCAACGGCGCAGGCAAATCGCTGGCACCCGCCGTAGAACTCATGCGCGCCAAGCTGGGCACACTGGATCACGAACTGAACGAGTACCTGCCCAACCTCGCACAACGGTGCGGCATCGGAACCTGAAGACACGCCGGGCGAGACCAAGCCAATAGACCGCCACGGTTCCAGAAATATCCATTCACTATTCACTATTCCAAATTCATAATTCGACTCGCCTTGCCGCCATCCACCCCAATCCGCTAAACTTCCCCAGCGCCCCTCCGGCGCACTTCCACGCACCCGACCCCCGTTTTCGAGTATTTCATGGCCATTGATCCCGCAGAGCAGCACCGCGACGTCGCCGGGCCCCACCCGGAAGGGCTCTTCGATGCCCAGATGTCGTTACCCCTGCCCTTCGTCGGCGCGCCGGAGCCCTTTACAACCGTCCTCAAGCGCGATGGGAGGGAGGCCCCCTTCGAACGGGCCAAAATCGCCAATGCCATCTTCCGCGCCGCCCAATCCATCGGCGGCGACGATGAAGACCTGGCCGACAGCCTCGCACGCGCGGTCACCATCTATCTCACCAAGCAGCTCGGCAGCCACGTGCCCACCGTGGATCACATTCACGACGCCGTAGAGCGCGTCCTCATCTCCATGGCCCACATCCGCACCGCATTCGCCTATGCCCGCTATCGGGATCGTCGTGCACGCATCCGCCGCCTCCGCGAGGGTGACATGCGCCTCCTCCTCGGCGAACTGGAAGAGGCCCAGCGCAGCGGCGTTCCCGCACCGGGTCGCACCCAGGGGCTCTTCGTTCGCACCAGCGACGACACCCTCCTCTCGTGGAACCGCGACCGGATTGTGGAAGCCCTCGTGCTGGAGACCGGACTCGACGCCGCCATGGCCGGACTCGTCGCGGCCGAGGTGGAGCAGCAGCTCGAAGCGGCGGAGATCAAGACTCTCACCACCTCCCTCGTGCGCGAGTTGGTCGCCGCACGCCTCGTGGCCCACGGACTCCACGAATACCGCGAGCGTCACCAGCGCCTCGGCGTCCCGCTCTACGATTGCGAGCGCATCATCCGCGGCCTGACCAACGCCACCACCGGCGGCGATCCCGTCAAGACGGACTACGTTCTCGCGGGCGCCGTGAAGAAGGAGTATGCCCTCGCCCGGGTCTATTCGCCCCACGTTAGCGAAGCCCACCTCCAGGGCGCCATCCACCTCCACGGCCTCGAAAAGGTCGACCGACTCCGCCAGGCGCTCCTGTCGCCCGGCATGATCGCCCAGTTCGGCGTAGGACTCCCCGGTGCGCCCGATTTCGCATCGCCCCCGCGCAACGCCATCACCTTCCTCGCACAGCTTGCCAAGGCCACCGCCAATTTCCAGGCCCATTTCTCAGGCTCTCTCGCCTGGGATGCGGTCAACTACTATTTCGCGCCCTACGTCGCCGCCTACTCCCCCGAGGAAATGGCCCAGTTCGCCCAGATGATCGTCTACGAGTTCGCCTACCGCGCCATGGTCCATGGCGGCGATGGCACCGGCACCGAGCTCCGCCTCTACTGGACCGTCCCCGACTTTCTCGCCGAAGTGCCCGCCGAGGGCGTGGAGACGAAAGAAGGGGAGACGAAAGAAGGGGAGACCCCGAAAACCTATCGCGACGTTGAGCACGCCGCCCAGCAACTCGCATGGAAGCTCCTCGAAGTGCTCCAGCGCTCCGGAGGCCTGCCTGTCGCCGTACCCATCGTCGGCATCGGTATCGACGAGCGCTTCTTCAGGGAGCCAGCGGGGGAGGCCTTCCTGAACCAGGCCGCCGCCCTCATCGAAGGGGGCTACGCCGTCCGCTTCTACTTCAGCCGCAGCGCCACCAACCGCGACGCCACCAACCGCGACAGCCGCGCCCATTGGCAACCCGGCTGGACCCTCGCCGATCAGGTGGCCATCAATCTGCCCCGGCTGGCCTATGAGACTGGCAAGGAATCCAGCTTCATGGAAAAACTGGACCACGTCGTCTCCATCGCCGGGCTCGCCCTTCAGGAGCGTTTCAGCTTCCTGGAAGGACTGCTGGCGCGGGGCCTGTCCGGTCCGCTGGGCTTGCTCGCCGTCCGCTATGGCGCCCAACCCCTTTTTGATTTCGATCGCGTGTGTGGTTTTGTGGCGGTTGATGGGTTGAATGAGGCGGTGCAGACCCTCCTCAATGCCGAGCTTCACACCTCCGATGAGGCCCGCGCCCTGGGCGAGCGAATCCTTGATCGGATCCAGCAGAAGTGCAGGCTGGAAAGTCGAAAGCGGGGACTCAACCTCGGCGTGACCCAGGAGACCGAGCCGAACGTCGGGCAGCGCTTCGCCGCGAGTGACGCCATGGCCTATCCAAAAACAGCAAAAACCGCCATAAAGGTCGACGAATCGATCAAGGCAATGCACTACTCCACCGGCGTCTCCCTGTCGCGTCAGCACGGGTTGAGCCCCTTCACCCTCTCCCAGTGCGAAGGCGAACTCCATTCCTGGCTGGACGGAAGTACCTTCAGCACCGTCATCCTGCCCTCCACCAACTACGCCGCAGCCTCCATCGTCGATTTACTGAAGAAGCTCTATTTCCAGACCAAGTCACGGGGTATAGAGATACGCCAGTCGGTATAGCTTTTGATTGGTCGGTTAGTGTTGGTTATTGGCGACGCATCTGGACCGCAGCAATGCATCGCTAAAGTTCAGCCGACACCTTGCCGATAGACGAGTTGGCGCAATATAGAGTTGGTACCAAACAATGGAGGGTTTGGTCATGTACGTGGATGGAGCCAACCACCGGCCTTTGGTGGATGAAGTTCAAGTGTCGCAGCGCTACCGCGATTCGAAAGTGTCGGTCGTTGCCGGCGACGAGCCCAAGCCGGATTCGCTCTACCTTCCCGAGATGAGCCACCCGGCCCACATCCTTCAGGACAGTTTCGAGCGGATGCAGGAAGCCAGGGCGGCCCGGGCAACCTACGGGGAAACCGACGAGCCCGTCCGGCACTACGAGAAATTGGCCGTGGCCGGTGTCCTCGATGAGCTCCGAGGCACCCTCGGCGAAGGCTACCACGATGACATCGCCCAATTGGCGAGTGATATCGAATCAAAGGGTCTGCCTTTGATCTCTGATCGTTACGATGGCGGCGTGGTCTACCGCTCCTTCATCGAAGCCTACGACCGCGTGAGCGTGAACCACGCCGGAAGCCCCGTTCCCGAGACCCACGATCTCCTGGATACGGCGGGCTGAATTCAGACGTTGCAGTGGACAAAAAGACGCCGCGCGGGCATGCCCGCACGGCGTCTGAGCGTTCAAAACCGGACCCCGTTCAGAGAGCGGCTTTCACCTCTTTGACAATCGCCATAAGCCGGCGACCATACTCCGTGTAGGAGTTGTAAAGCTCTTCCTTGTTGTCCGTCGTGGCGCCGGTATGGATCACGGCCGCCAGGTGAGGCTCGATGGAGAACCCGCCGTCATAGCCCTTCGCCAGCAAATCGCTGATCGTCTCCCGCACGAAGCCCTGGCCATCGCCGCAGTAGCAATAAACCGCCTCGCCATCCACAATGTTCGCGTCCTTGATATGGACATAGACGATGTGGTCCTGCACCGCCTGGTAGTACTCCCACGCATCCTGCTTGTAGCTCACCGGATTGCCCGTGTCATAAACCACCCGCAGCGCCGGGCTCGCCACTTCGCCGAGCAGAATGTTGCTGTTCTCCGCCGAAAGACCGCCCCAACCGCTGCAGTTCTCATGCGCCAGCACGATGCCGCCGTCTTCCGCAATCGCCGCCAGCGTCTTCATCCGCGCGATCGCTTCCTTGCGCCACGCTGGCTCGTCGATCGGATTGTTGGGGTCATTGGGGTAGCTCATCACGCGGATGAAGCGCGTCCCCAGTTCCTGCATCCGGGGGATGGCCCGGTTCAGATCGTCAATGTCGATCTGCGGGTCGCACGTGATGGGGCGCGCCCAATTCGCGATGGCGCTGCCGAAACAGGAAACGCTCATCCCAGCGGCTTCCACCGCCGACTTCACAGCCGCAAAGGCCTCGTCGGACAACTGGGTGATGTTCGTACCATCGACCATCCGCAGTTCAAGGTGCTTCCAGCCCAAATCCTTGTGGGCCTTGATCTGTACATCTATCGGCTGGCCCGCTTCGTCACTGATACCCGAAAAAAACATGCTTGCTCCTCATTTGGTGGTGGAATTCGCCCGCGCATTCAAAGCGCACGGCTCACTCATCCAGATACATGATAACCTTCTTGCCTTCCCAACCCGCGTAGGCGCCCATGGGCACGCGAACAATAATCTCCGTAGTCTCCTCACCGCCCACCGTAATATCCAGGCGATGGCTGCCTTCTTTATGCTGCTGCCCCCGACGGATACCCAGCACCTTGCCGTGCAGGCCGGGCCGTGGCGGTACCACCGGTGGCCCACCCAGATCATGCTCGAGTCGGTCAATAGCCGCCTTCGGGCCCACCGGGTCCACATAATCTCTGAATCGCTCCGGCATCAGCGTGCTCCTCAGGTCGATGGTCAAGAAAGCCACCAGCGCTCCGCAACCTGTCGAAGAGGCTGCGGGCTACCGCTTCAGTCCAGCCTCCACCGTCTTGCGGGTCGAAGCGCCTGACAGCAACTCGATCAGCGTCAGGGCAAAATCCATCGCCGTTCCGGGGCCACGTGAAGTCACGATCTTCCCATCGACTTCCACGGCCCCACCGGTAAACTCCAGACCGGGAAATTGGCCATCCTCAATGAATCCGGGGTAGGCCGTCACCCGCTTTCCCGTCAGCAGACCCGCCTTCGCCAGTACGCGCGGCGCGACGCAAATCGCGGTCACATATTTCCCCTCCTTCGCCATCCGTTTCAGGGTCTTCATGACCAGCGGGCTGTCCGCCAGATTGTCCGCGCCGGGCAAGCCGCCCGGCAGCACAATCACGTCAAAATCATCGATGGTGGCCGCCTTCTCAAGCGTCGTATCCGCAATCAGGACCACACCCCGGTTGCAAATCACCGGCTCGGGCGTCAGGCCCGCTGTAATCACTTCAATATTGGCGCGCCGCAGCAGATCGACTATCGTTACGGCTTCCAGTTCTTCACACCCCTGGGCCAGGGCGACCAGTGCTTTAGGCATCGTATGGCTCCTCACGAAAATTGGCCTTTTTCGTGTACTTCGTTGGACCAGCCTCTACTATACCATTGAATGCGGGGGGGAATGCACATCGGTTTCGCCCGTTCAAGAGCCCCCGCTCGGCCTTTCCAGCCTTGATAATGACCCGGAAATTTATCCTCCACGCGAAAACGTGGTAAACTCCACGCTTCCCATTCAACTGAAGCGAAGCCACGCAAGCGGGTGTACCTCTATGATCCGATTTAAAGCACTGGGGATTGCCCTCCTCGTGCTCCTCGCCGCGCCGGCCCCTGGGTTGGAAGCGGGCGCAGCCAAGTCCCGGCTCACCGTCCCCCAGGGCACCCCTCTGGGTGGATATCCCGAGCGGATGGGCCGCGAGTCCCTCGGCGAGCACGATGGACTCTGGTCCCGCTGCCTTTACCTCGACGACAGCACCACCCAGGCCTACCTGGTGAGCGTCGATCTTTCCCACATTCCCCGTGCGTTGCGCGACCGCGTCGTCGAACTCGCCGCCGCCTTGGCTCCAAAAGAAAACATCTTCCTGAGCGCGACCGGCACCCGCAATGGCCCCGGTGGTATGGATCAGTCCCTGGTGATGCGCTGGACATCCGGGCGCTACCAGCCGGAAACGCTGGAAATCGCAGCACAGGCCATCGTGGCCACCATGGAGACCGCCCGGGAACAAAAGAAAAGAGCGACCCTCGGGTATGCCACCGCGAAGCAGCAGGCCCTCTCCCAGAATCGCTTCGTGCCCGAAGGCCAGGCGGACGAACAGATCGGGGTGATCCGTGTTGATGACGCCGACGGCAAGGCCATTTCCGTGGTCGCCTCGCTCTCGGCCCGTCCAGAGCTTGCCCCGGAAAGCCACCGCTATTACCTTTCCGCAGACTTCCCCGGCGCGTTCTATCGCTTCATGGAAGAACAAACCACCTCCGATTGCGTCGCCATCTTTCTTCCGGGGGCGACAGCCGATCAGACCCCCGGAAATCCGGAGTCCCTCGAAGGCTGGGAGCGCGTCGACGCCATCGGGCGTCTCCTCGCCATCCGGGCCAAAGAAGCCTCCAATGGCATGACCTTCCGCGACGTAACCCTGAAAATCGCTTATCTTGAAGCTCCCTTGCCCCCATCCCTCGCACAGGGGGCCCTGCCCACATCGACCATTTTCCAGGCGCTCGAAGTGGGCGGACTGCAAGTGCTCTTCGTCCCAGGCGAGCCCACTGCCGCGATCGGCCTGGCCTTGCGCAGCGATGCACTGGCCGATGGGAAGACCGCCCAGTTCACCGTGGGCATGGCGAACGAGCACATCGGCAGCTTTGTCTCCCGCCTCCACTACGGCGATCCACGCTACCTGCCCGCCGCAACGCCCTTCGGGCCCGATGCGGAGCAGTGGCTCCGCACCCAGGCCGCCACGCTTTCGAAAGGCCAGGCGGAAGAAGAAGTCGAGACCTACCCCGCCGCAAAACGCCAGGAAGTGCCCGGCAGTTATTCAATTGCGCTGCGCGGCCCAGGATACCAGCGTGGCTTCCAGCGGGCCATCACAGCGCGGGACCAGATACGGGCGCGCTTCAGTGAGCGAATTCTCACGCCGTCCCACGATGGGGCGATTCGTCCTTCCGGCGCACTCTGGGGCTTCTGGCCGCCCATGCTCGACCCCGCATCGGTGGCGCTGCCGCTCCTCGGGATGGAATCCAGACCCATGTTGCAGGGCCTGGCGGACGACCTCCTCGCCGAACTGGAGGGCTACGCCGCGGGCGCGCAACTCCCCTTCGACGGCGCACTGCTGGTGCAACCCGCCGGAGACCTGACGGTGCCCGATGCCGAGCCCCTGGCGGTCGCACTGACCGGGACCCAGTTCGTCGTTACCGGCGAACGCGCGGGAGCCGAAAACGTCCTCGTGGGCTGTAATTTCGATTGGCCCGGTGCGGCGCTTCCCATGGTGACCACCGTCGAGCCCGGTGAGGGACATAATTTTATCAGCCTCGCCTTTGATTGGCAGTTGGGCGCCTTCACGGGCATGAACGACGCGGGACTCGTATTGTGCCTCGCGCGAAATTCCAATCTGGGCGAGGCGGAACTCGGCGGCGCTGGCGCGGCCCTGGTAATTCGACACGAACTCCAGTTTACTTCGGGTTACGAAGAGGCTATTGCACGCCTTCGCGCATCGACCCTGCTTCGCGGGCATCAGGTGCTGGTCGCGGGCCAGTCCAAGAAGGGCTGGCGCGGCGCCGTGCTGTCCTTCGGCAAGTCCGTGGGCCTGCGTGAAGTTGAGGATGGCGTCCTCCTCGGTCTTGACCCGGAATCAGGCTCGGGAGACGGCGCGGCGCAGGAACGCTATGCCCTGGCCGCCGCCCGGCTCGGTGTGGATACCCCGCTGGGGACCGCCGAGGTCCAGCAGGTACTCGCCACGGGGGTCGGCGGTGACGGTGGTCCTGGCCAGCCCTGGAACATGGCCACGCGCTACAGCGTGGTGCTGCTGCCGTCCCGATTGTCCGTGCTTGCCGCCTTCCCCAACGAGCAGGGCGCACCCGGAGCCTACACGGAATTTCGAATTAAGAAAGCCGCCCGCGATGAGTGATACAATCCGAAGCTACAGCCCGCCCCGCCGCAACAGTTATGATGCGCCCGTGTCCAACAGCGGCCTGATGCGCAAGCTCGTCATTGTGGGCCTCGTCGTGCTTCTCGTCTGGCTGATGTGGACCACCCGCGACAACTGGCCCATGGAACGTCTCGTGCCGCGCGATCAGACCTTTCATCTGCGCGCGGAAAACCTGCTCGACACCCGCCAGAAAGCCGCCGATTCCACCGTCTGGAGTCTCGGCATGCTCCCGAAAGAGTATCAGGATATCCCCGGTTGGCTTAGCAGCGATTTCGGCCTGCCGGAATGGATCCTCAACAATCTGGTTTCCGACGTGTGCTATGTTTCCGGCACCGATCTCAAAGAATTTTCTGATCTACTCGTCGTGACCCGCATGAGCCGCATCGGCTGTCTGGTGGAGCGCTACTACGGCATCGCCGACAATATCGAAGTGGAGTACGCGGGCGGACTCAGCCTTCGCCGCATGGGAGAGTCGGAAGCCTACTACGCCGTTCGCGGGCGCACGCTCGTATTCAGCCCTTCCCGGCAGGCCCTGATCAAGGCCCTTACCCTGCGGGAAGACGAAGGTGTGGAAACCCTTGAAGAAACCGTCGCACCCCTCGCGGGCGACTTGCAGGGGCGTATCCAATTCCACGAGGATGAGACCCTCGGAAAGTTCTTTGTCCAGTCCGATTTCGGGTTGCACTTCGCCCCCCAGGCCATCACCTTTTCCAGTCGCAGTATCGTTTCCCCCGCCTGGAAGGCCCAACTCGAAACCTTCGCCGCCGGAAGGCGCACCAGCGACCTGATGGTGCCCGCGCAGGGAAGCCTTGTCATCGCCGGCGATTTCAACACCCCATTGCCTCGCGTATGGACTTCCGTGGATGAAATGACCAGCGGGGCGCTCGCCACCTATTGGAGCGGGCTTCCCGTGCTGGGTGGGGCGGGCGCGTCGGGCACCGCCTGGGCCACCCTGCTGGATGGCCTGAAAGGCGGACTCGGCTCGGCCTTTTCCCTGCGCTGGACCGGCTTCGACTACAACGGCATCGTGCCCTTCCCCGAGACCGAGCTCTTCGTCGAAACCAAGTCCGGACTCGCCCCCAAATTGATGGAGGCCATTTCCGCCATACCCGCGGGCCAGGCCCCGACCGATTTTGTGCCCTATCGCCTCGAATCGGGCGTGGTGCGGTGCCCCTCGGGCTGGGGCGGCGTGCTGGAGCCGACGCTCTTTGCCGAAAACGGCGGAGTGCGCATCACCCTCCATCCCCAGCATATGCAGCACGCCCTCGCCATGGATAGTACCCGTGAGCCCGCGCCGGGAGAGGGCGATCTCTTCATGCGCATGCGTCCCGTCGAGCTGCTCGAAGTGCTCCGGGAAGGTGGCATGCCCTATGCCCACGCCGGGCTGCTCCGGGGCCACACCCCGGAATCCTTCGCGACCGCAATGGAAACCGCCCTGGAAGGCTCTCGCCAGATCGCCGAAGTCCGCGTCACCGCGGGCTACGACGACGGCGCGATCGCCTTCGATACCACCGTGCTTCTGGAGCAGGCGCCCGCCGCCGGGGAGACGGAAATCCCTCAGGAAGAAGCAAGCACCTCAAGCGAGTGACGCACGGCCACACGCAGGTCTTCGTCGTCTATGTCCCGGTGAAAAACTGCGCGGATGCGTCCCGTTCCGAAGGGAACCATGAGCACGCCCCGCGCTGCGAGTTCGTCAACCTGACGTTGCGGCGCGGCGGAGTCGAATATCACGATATTCGTTGGTGACGGCATTGGAAAACTCAGCCCGGCCTCCTCAAGCGCCGCGCGAAACTTCCGGGCTCGCCGATGGTCGTCGGCCAGTCCCGCCACATGGTGCTCCAACGCATACTGGCCCGCCGCCGCGACAATACCGGCCTGGCGCATCCCGCCCCCGAGTTGCTTCCGGCACCGCCGGGCTTCGTGAATCGTGGCGTGATCACTGACCAGCACCGACCCGATGGGCGCACCCAGTCCCTTGGAAAGGCAGCAACTGACCGAATGACACGGCGCGGCCAACGCCCCCGCCGTCACACCCAACGCCGTGGCCGCATTGAAAAGTCGGGCCCCGTCGCAATGAAGCCGAATTCCCTTGTCCCTGCAGAACTCGCCGAGCGCCTCTGTTTCCGCCACGCTGTAACACGCGCCTCCCCCCCGATTGACCGTGTTTTCCATCGCCACCAGGGTCATGGGAGAGCAATGGGGGTCATCCTTCTGGACCAGAATCCGCGCCACATCCTCCGGCGTGAATTTTCCGAGGGCTCCGGGAAGGGGGCGCGCCAGCAATCCTGCAAAACGGGCAATGTTGGCCCCCTCATAATGCAGCATGTGGGCATCCTCACTCAGGATGACCGTGTCACCCGCGCGGGTCTGCGCCATGGCCGCCGCCAGATTGGCCATCGTCCCCGAGGGGAAAAACAGACCGGCTTCCTTGCCAAGTAGCTGCGCGGCATAGGCTTCCAGGCGAAGAACGCTCGGGTCATCGCCAAATACATCGTCACCAACCTCCGCCGTGGCCATGGCATCGCGCATGGCGGGGGAGGGGCGCGTCACCGTGCCGCTGCGCAGGTCAATCGGGGTATGCATGGAAGTTCCTCGGCTCGATTTCAACGGTCAATTGGACCCGCGAATCATACCGCAACCGAGGATTGCAAGAGAATCCGGGAAGGGGAAAAATCGCTAACACAAATTGATGCAATTTCTAACAATGTGCTAACATGGGACGCTTGTCCTTGCAATCGGGAAGCTCCTAACGGTTAGACCCAAGCGCCGCCTCAACCAGGAACGTCTGCGTCCTACGTGGACGAACACCGGAACTTTCGCATGACCCTCTCTCTGAAGCCCTTGTTTTTTTTCCGTTCCATAGTCATCCTGGCCTTTGTGCCGCTTCTGCTCCTTCCGGGCTGTACAAAGGAGGAATTCGTCGTGCCCGCGCGACTCACGCTGGATACGCACGCCTCGGGAAATGACCAGACCTCCCTGTACGGCCAGCCTTTTACCGCGCCCCTTCGTCTCGTGGTGGAGGGACCTGTTGAACCCGGCCTGCTGGGGGGGAAGGGAAAGCGCCGCGTCGTCGTAAACCACACGGTCCGCTTCGAGATTGAGAATCCCGCGACCGGGGCGGTTTTTGACGCCAATAGTGAAACGGTCTACGAGACAAACACGGATACGTCGGGAACTGCAAGCGCCCTCCTGCGCGCGGGGCAGTTCCCCGGCGATATCATGGTTTCCGCATCGCTGCCCGAGAATCCTGACCTTGGCGCCGTCTCGTTTCGCGCGGTATCCGGCGTGGAGCGCATTGGTGCGAAGTTGGAAGGCCACACCGAAGGACTGGTCGGGCCCTTCGGCGTCAAACTGACCAACCCGGACGGAAAGCCCGCCTCGGGCGTTGAGGTGAACTTTCGCGTATCGGGCAGTTCGGACGGCGCGAAAGTCGCGAAGCACCGGGTGCTCACCGATAACGAGGGCAAAGCCGAAACCTTCTGGACCCTGGGCGACAAAGTTCAGCAGTACTTCGCCGAAGTCGAAATCGTAGACGACCGACCAGACGCAAGCTTGAACGAGCGCTTCAACGTCCGCACCCTTTCCTTTGTGGCGATGGGGAACAATACAACGCACATGGTCCTGGTGCTCTTCGGCGGCCTCGCCATTTTCCTCTTTGGTATGAAACTCATGTCGGAGGGGCTCCAGCGCGCCGCAGACCGCCGCCTGAAAAGTATTCTTCAGTTCATGACGCAGAATCGATTTATGGCCGTGGTGGCTGGCGCGCTTATGACGGCCATCGTGCAATCGTCCAGCGCTACGACGGTTATGACGGTGGGATTTGTGAATGCGGGGCTCATGTCCCTCACCCAGGCCATTGGCGTGATCTTTGGCGCGAACATCGGCACGACCATAACGGCGCAGATCATCGCCTTCAAACTGGACGATCTGGCCTATCCCGCCATCGCCTTTGGTCTCGTGCTGATGATGTTCGTGCGGCGGCAGAACTGGAATTCCATCGGGCAAATTTTCCTCGGTTTTGGTTTGCTTTTCCTCGGCATGAAGACCATGAGCGACATTCTGGAGCCCCTCAGCCACAGCCCCGATTTCCAGGCCTGGTTCCAATTGTTTGACTGCACCCCCGAGCCCGGCGGCATGATGCCCGCAGGCAAGGCCCTGATGTGCATTCTTATCGGCACTCTCACCACCGTCGTGGTCCAGTCCAGCTCCGCAACGGTCGGCCTCGTGCTTGCCCTGTCGAGCCAGGGGCTTATTGGCTTCTATACGGCCGTCCCACTGATTCTGGGCGACAATATCGGCACGACGATTACGGCGAATTTGGCCGCCATCGGCACCAGCCGCAATGCCCGACGCGCCGCCCTGGCCCACACCCTCTTCAATCTCATCGGCACAACCTATATGTATGTGCTCTTCTTTGTCCCGCTCTGGGGAGGTGAACCCCTCTTCCTGGGCTTCGTGGAATGGATCACGCCCGGCGTTGTTCTCGGCGGAGCCAACGAGAATCTGTTGCGCCACGTGGCAAACGCACACACCGCCTTCAATGTGGTCAACGTTTGCATCTTTCTCGGTTTCACCGGACCGCTGGCGCGCGCCTGCCAGTTCATCATCCCCGTGCTGGAGTCCGAGCGCGATTCCGTGCTGCGCTACCTCGAACCCAAACTGCTGAGCGCGCCCGCCATCGCGCTGGAGCAGGCCGTCCGCGAAGTGGTGTTCATGGTGCGCAAGGGACAGAAATCCATGAACGAGAGCTGCGAGCTGCTCTGCGATGACAACGAAAAGCTCGTCGAGTCGATCCTCGCCCGCGAGGATGTGATCGACAAGCTTCAGCATGAAATTACCAGCTATCTGGTCGAGTTGTCCCGAACCGGCCTCGACTCCGACGAGTCGGCCCTGATTCCGGCGCTCGTTCACGCCGTGAATGACGCCGAGCGCCTGGGCGACCACGCCGAGGCTCAGGTGGAGCTGCATCAACTGCTCAAGGAGATGAAACTCAAACTGAGCGATGAAGACCGGCAGGGCATCCGCGAATTCCAGGAAGAACTGAACGCCGAGTTCGAATGCATCTATAAGACCCTGGAAGAAAACGACGCCGACAGCGTGGCCAACGCCCACCGTATTCACAAGCGCCTGAAGGTGCTCATGAAGCGCCTTACCGACGAGCATGTGCGACGCCTCGACTCGGGCAATCGCGACGTGCAGGCGGGCGTGATCTACCTGGATGCCCTGGCCCACCTTGAGCGAGTCGGCGACCACCTGGTCAATATCGCCGAGCGTTCGGCGAGGGTACTGAAGGTCACCACGTCTTCGTAACTTTATCCAGCAAGCCAATTCAAGTATCATTAAGGCGCGCCTCCGGGCGCGCTTTTTTTATGCCTACCCCCCGAGGAGTCCGGTCGTGTCCCGCAAGAAGAAAATCCTGATCGCCCTGCTGTTGACGCCAGTCGCCATCGTCCTGCTGATCGTATTGGTCGTGGGGCCCTGGCCGACCTACGCGGACGCCAAGTATCAATCGCAGTCGTATTATCGCGAGGCCCTGGCGGACATCGCCACCCACGCCGCCAACAGCGAGATCAACCCTTCCCCAGGTGCGCTCCAGGCGGGATGGGCAAAGCGGAAAATTACCCCCGAGCCGGGCGTTCCCCTGGGGGGCTATTCCGGTCGGGAAAACGACAAAAAATCCACGGGGATTCGGGATGACCTCCACGTTCGCGCACTGGCCCTCAGCGACGGCACGGACACCGTCGTACTGGTCGGCTCCGACATGCTGATCATCCCGCCGAATCTGTCCGACGCCGTTCGAGAGCGTTGTGCGACCGAGGCCGGGCTTTCGGGCGACCAGATTCTCTTCAACGCCAGCCACACCCATTGCGGACCCGGCGGTTTCATGCCGGGCATGATCTCCGCCATTTCGGGCGGGGAATATGACCCCGTGCTTATCGAGTTCCTCGTGGCTTCCTTTGTGGACGCCATCGTGGAAGCACGGGAGCACTTGGAGCCCGCATCCCTCGCGTCCGGCAGCGTGCAGGCTCCCGAATACATTCGCAATCGCGTTCGGGATGGGGGACCGGTCGATCCCGAGCTCAGCTTTCTACTCGTCAAGCAGGACGACGGCGACGTGTGCTACCTGGCGAGCTATTCGGCCCACCCGACCAATTTCAGTGATGACATGATGGAGTTCAGCGCCGAGTACCCCGGTGAACTCATGCGATTTATCGAGCGAGAAACCACCCACGACGCCCAGTACCTCGGCGGGGCCGTCGGCTCCATGGGGCCACGGGCTCCGGAAGCCCCCACGGCCTCCGAGCGTGTCGTGGCCATGGGCCAGGGCCTCGCCGGGCTCATCCTCGCGCAGGATGACGCGCTCACGTATTCCAATCACCTCGACATTGCCTCGGCGGGTGTGCCCATTGGCATGCCGCCCTTTCAGCTACGGCCCTCGGAGACCAGCACGAAGTGGCGGCTCTCGCCGATCGTGACGGGAGCCCTCGGACTCGAACGCAAGGGCTGGATTCATGGCGTACGCGTGGGCAATCTCTTCTTCGTCGGCATGCCCTTCGATTTCAGCGGCGAAACGAGTGTGGAGTGGAAGGCCTGGGCCGAAACCCAGGGGCTCGATCTGTGGACGCTCAGCTTCTGCTCCACCTATTGCGGCTACTTCTCGCCGGACAAATACTATATGGAAACGCCTCTCGATTATGAGACGGGAATGATGAGCTGGTTCGGGCCCAACGTGGAAGCCTACTTCACCGAACTCTTCCACGAGATGGTGGCCCGCCTCGGCGCTCCCGCGGAGGCGCCGTCCCTTGGATAATCCGACCGGCGTCGGTGAACTGCCCAGCCACTGGGCCTCCGACTCCCGCCGACTTATGGCGGGGGCGACCGTGTTGATCCTGGTCGGCGTGGCGCTCCTCTTTCTGTTGTCCTGGCTGGAGGCCCGCTGGCTGCACGCACAGCCCTGGAACAGCGCCGTCTGGACGGAAGAAGTCAGCATCTCTTCGGACGATGCGGTCGACGCCTGGAGTCGTCCCCTCTCCATCGAGCAGAGCCTCGGAGACAGTATCGTCGTCAAATTGATCCAGGAGGATATGGTGCGCGAGGCGCGGCGGCGTCCCGCCAAGCCTTCAACGGCGCCGGGGAAATCGACCAACCCGCTCGACACGGCCGGTCTGCTGAATCTCGACTTCCTTCCCCGTGCGACACTGCTCATGGTGGATCGCCCGCCGTCGGCGTTGGAGCCGGTGCTGGTATCGGGACGTCTGCCCATTGCAGGCGCCCGCGAAGTGCTTGCGGGACCCCTGCTTTCTGACCGCGATGTCGAGTTGGAAGGTGTCACTTTTACCGTGACCGGACACCTGTCACCCCAGGCCTCGGGCTTCAACAAGGTCTATGTACTGCCCATGGATTCGGCCATGGAGACCCTTTTTCTGTCCGCAAAGGGCGGGAAGAAAGGGAGCTTTATCACCGATACACGGGGGCGGCTGGAGTCGCTGATCCCGGAACTCTTTGACCCCGCAACGGATGTAACTCCCGCCGTTCACGGTGGCCCGGTTCAGACCCGCCCCTATATCGCCTGGGGGATCTGGTCGGCCCTGCTGCTGGTGGCGACAGGCTCCTCCATCCTGCTGATGGAGGCCTGCAGGCCTTTGTCCCGCCTTCCCATTCCCGTACTGTCCCACGCCATGCAGGAAGTGGTGCTCCGGCCGCGGCTTTTCAAGGCGCTGCTGCTCGTCTTCTTCGGCGGCTTCTTCGGGGCCATGGCCCTTGGGCTGGCTGACACGGAACTGAACTACTTTTTCACCCAGTACGCCTCCCACGAGTTTACGGAGGGCGGGCTCAAGTATGTGGGCGACGCCTACGAATCGGGCAGTATTCCCCGCGCGGCCCACGCGACCTTCTTCAACAATTTCGTGGTGCAGACCCTGCTGATGAGTACGGGCGCCTCTCTCGTACCGCCCTTCTTTTTCGGTTTTCTGAAAATCATGCTCAGCTTCGTCGTGGTGGGATTCGCCATGGCGCCCCTGTGGACAGAGACCGCCGGCGGCATGACCTATCACGCCATCACCCTGGGCCTTGAGCTTCCGCCCTATATCCTCACTGGCTTCGGGGTGGTCGTCTGGATGGGATATATATGGGGATTCTTCTGGTCTCCCGTGAAGGTGTGGTATCTCGGCGACAAGGCCGTCGGCCAGCCCATCGTGGA
Source organism: Candidatus Hydrogenedentales bacterium (assembly GCA_041859365.1). Classification (GTDB taxonomy): domain Bacteria; phylum Hydrogenedentota; class Hydrogenedentia; order Hydrogenedentales; family JAEUWI01; genus JAEUWI01. Next base: position 12,641 of record JBHEKR010000186.1, on the reverse strand, counting down.
AGAGGCCGCGAGGCAGTTGCCGAGAGGGTTGATGGTGCTGGTGGGCTGCACCCTCGTCAGCGGCGTCTTTCTGTATATCGCCGCCTGGTACGAAGCGGTGACACTGATTTCCTTCCGCTGAGAGTTGATGTAGCGAGCAATTTCTTATATGCTCGATAGCTCAGGCAGGCCTTTGTATCGATTCCACGCGCTCCGATCGGATCCCGTCGTTCGTGGAATGCCCGTCCCGATATCTGGTTGGATTCCGCAGCAACTCACGCGCGCCGTGCACCGCACGCGCCCAGGAGAACAATTCGATGAAAAAAGACGACCTGACCCGACGCTCCTTTCTCGCCGCGACCGCCGTGGCCGCAGGCACGATTTCCGCCAGCCGGACGGCCCTCGCCAAGCCCGAGGCGGGCGCCCCCTTCGATCTGCCGCCCCTGCCTTATGCCTTCGACGCCCTGGAGCCGCACATCGATGCGATGACCATGGAAATTCACCACGACAAACACCACAAGACGTACGTCACCAGCCTTAATACCGCGCTGGAAGGCCTTGACGCCCTCAAGGGCAAGTCTGTAGAGACCATTCTCGCCGGTATTGCGGAAGTGCCCGAGGCCAAGCGCCAGGCTATCATTAATCATGGCGGTGGTCACTATAACCACACGCTTTTCTGGGACATCCTCACCCCCGGTGGTGCGAAAGCCCCGACAGCGGATGTGGCGAAGGCCATCGACGCGGCCTGTGGTTCCTTCGACAGCTTCAAGACCCAGTTCGAAGATGCCGCGAAGAAGCGCTTCGGCAGTGGCTGGGCCTGGCTCGTGGCGGATCCTTCCGGCAAACTCGAAGTCTTGAGCACCGCCAACCAGGACTGCCCGCTCATGTCCGGCAAGACCCCCATCCTCGGCTTGGACGTCTGGGAGCACGCCTATTACCTGCACTATCAAAACCGCCGCCCCGATTACATCACGGCGTTCTGGAACGTGATCAACTGGGACAAGGTCGGCGAGCGCTACGCCGCGATCTAACGATCAAAGGCACTGAAAACAAAAAGGGCCCGCTCCAAAGAGCGGGCCCTTTTGAAACGGGAGCACGGGTTTTCCTACCCGTGTATGCGCCAGCGGCGCATCTTATTGCTGCGCCCCAAACTATCGCGCAACTTCGTTGCACAATACGCGGGTAAGAAAACCCACGCTCCCGCCCATCACCCTTCCAGTGGCAGATCCGCCGTGCTGCCCGTGCGATAACCCGCCAGGTCCAACGTTACATAGCGATAGCCCGCCCGCGTAATGCCTCCCAGCACCGTCTCCCGCGTGGTCGCATCCAGCAGCTTCGGAAAATCCCCGGGATCAATTTCTACGCGGCAGACCGTGCCATGGTGCCGCGCCCGATATTGGACGAAGCCCAATCCGCGCAATACTTCCTCGGCGGCTTCCACTTTGCTCATCTCTTCTGGAACCACCCGTGTCCCCGTGGGGAAGCGGGATGAAAGGCAGGCGAAGGAGGCCTTGTTCCAGGTGGGTAATTCGCGCACGCGGCTGAGACGGCGGATTTCTTCTTTGTGCAGGCCCGCCTCCGCCAGGGGCGCAACCACCCGATGCTCCCGTGCGGCCCGGGCGCCGAGGCGCGTGGGGTCGAGGCGATCTTCGGTGATCTCGCCATAAGCGAGAATCTCGATCCCGTTCGCCTTGGCGAAGGCGTCCATCTGGGTAAACAGCTCGGACTTGCAGTAATAGCAACGGGTCCCGTCATTTTTCAGGAAGGCTTCGTTCTCGAACTCGGTGGTGGGAATAACCGTCAGATTCCAACCCCGTGCTTCGGCGAGCGCGACCGCATCGCGCACTTCGGTGCGGGGGATGCTCGGGGAATCGGCCAGCACCAGCCTGGCCCGATCATCGAGGACCTCATGGGCGATACAGGCCAGGTATGCGGAGTCCACGCCGCCCGAGTAGGCAATGACCAGCGTGCCATACCCTTCAAGCAGGGTCTTGAGTGATGCTTCCTTGGCCAATACGGAAGAAGGGATGCTTTGTGTCGTCATAGTCGATTCGCGATAGGATTGCTGCCAGGAACTACAGCATCTATTCTAACACGGGGTTGCCCGCACGCTCCTCTTTTCCGTCCTTGCCCGTTCCATCCCCGGGGACGGACGCCGCTTCGCGCCTCGGGAAATACTTTGGATAATGGGTGTGGGCGCAATCCGGGCAGATGCCGTGACTGAAATCGGCGTCCGTATGCTCCTGAAGATAGGTCTCCACATGCTGCCAGTAGCCCTGGTCGTCGCGGATCTTCTTGCAGCAACTGCAAATGGGGAGGAGTCCACAGAGGGTCTTTACGGCATCCAGGGCGGACTTCAGTTCCGACGTACGCTCGTCGACCAGGCGTTCCAATTCAAGTCGCTGTTCCCGCTCATGAATCTTCAAGCGCCCCGTCAGGGAAAAGGACCAGCCCAGGCTCGCGCCGAGCAGGGCGAAGTCCATGAAGTGCAACGTGAACCCATTCGCGGGAATGTAGCCGGGACCGAGGAGGCTGTTGATGACGCAACCGACCAGGACCAGTCCCCAGGAATAGAGAAAGGAAATTCCGGCCCGGGAATCCTGGCGTATCGTGTACACGGCGAGACCGGCCATGGTGATGGGAATAACCAGGCCCCCGAAGAGCGTCGCGTAGAGGGCCACACGGTTGTCGAGCAGGGTCAGGAAGGCGCAGGCCAGGGTAATCAGGCCGACGGTCAGATTCAGATACCTAATTCGCGGCGCATAGCGCCGGGCGTCCAGCAGCACGTTGGCCATGCACGTGCCAATGAAAAGGGTGGTCACGCCGGTCAGCAGCAGGGCATGCCTGCTCCAAACGGGGGAATCGGGCCAGAGAAACATGTTGGCCGTGCCGGAGGCCGCCATCTGCCAGACGGTGCAGGAGAGCAGGAAAATACCTATCCAGAAGTAGGCGGGCTGCCTCAGGTGAACAAAGATACACAGATTGTAGAGCGCCATTACCAGGAGTGCACCCGCCACGAGCAGGGCGGTCGCAAGGTCAAAGTTGGCGTGACGATTGTGTTCGCTCAGGGTCCAGAGGCGCAAATCGAAGCGCAATGCCCCGTAGTTTTTTACACACAGGTAGAACGTCTTCGACTGGTCTGCTCCGACTTCCACAGGGAAGGCGGGTGATAGTCCCGGCAATTCACGGTCCCAGAAAGGTCGGCGAACCCCCGCGCTGGCACGTTGCACACCGCCGTTTTCGTCCACGGCGTACAACGTGACCTCGCCGAGTCGTGGATTGGACAACTCCAACGTCATCCATCCGGATGTTTCGGCCCCCGAAATGGTCACACGAAACCAGTGGTCGAATCGAGAGTAGCCAAAGTTCACTTGGTTGCCGTCCAACGGAGTGAAGGCGCCCTGGTTGTCCAGTGCGCGAATGTCATCAATGGTGAGGGCGCCCGTTTCATCGAGCAGGTATCCTTCGTTGACCACGCGAGGCGACTCCGCCGCCGAAGAAAGACAAGGCACGAGAAAAAAAGCGGCAAAAAGCAGGCCGAAGAGGGGGGGCTTGGACATCGTGGACAACAGAATGCTCCGGAAGTGGGCAGCGATGAGGGTCGTAGTTCGCTGCCCCATTGTACCCGAAGAACCGGAATACCGCCAATTTTTCGGCACCAACGTCGATTCGGATACCTCAGGGAACTAAAATCGCACGCCCAGCGCCCGCAATTCCCGGCTCGCGGCCTCGGCCCATCCGCGATTCGCGGCGGGGCTGGCCGGACTCGGGTGGAGGATACGCCCGATGGTCCCGCCGAAACCCTGAAGGGCCGACCGGATTCGAGCTTCGGCAAAGGTCCCCACGCCGACGACGGTTTTAGGCTTCAATGCTGCGGTGAGAGCGGCCAGAGCCTCGTCGCACGCGTCAAAGAGCTGCTTCTGCTCTGACTTCGGCAATTTGTCCGGAGTAAAATTTCGACTGCTCTCTTCCATGAAGCAGAGGGGGCAGTAATTGTGGACGAAGAATTGGGAGAAGAATTTGTCGGGCGTCTGAAACTGATCGCGTGCCCAACCCCAGAGCCGCGCGCCGCTGACCTCGCTTCGTTTGCAGGCAAAGCCATCAATGGGCCGTTTGGGGTGCTCCCGTGCTGGCTTGTCGACGCGCGCCTCAATGCCCAGCCAATCGCGAACGAATTCGACCTCGCCGAAGGGTACGCCCGTCTGGGCCATTCCCCACGGCCCTGGATTCATACCCACCAAGAGCACATCAATATCGGTGCGGGCATATTTGTTGAGATAGAGTTCATGGGGCCGCCGGGCATACGCCAGGGGATTGTACGTGTGGGTAATGGGCGGCGCGAATTCAAGCGCGTCACAGGCGTCCGATAGTCGCCGGGCAATTTGCACGGGGATAGGGGCAGAGGGCATGGTCAGGCGGTCGGATTCGGCGGGCTATTCAGCGGCTTTGGGCTTGCGCTTGGCCGGGGCCTTCTTGGCGGCGGCTTTCTTTGCCGGAGACTTTTTCGGTGCGGGTTTGGCTGCCAGCGCTTCCGCTTCGTCATCTTCCTTCGCGCGCTTCATCGCGGCGGCAAAGAAGGGGTCCACCGCCGGCGCGGGCAAATCGTTCATATCCGCCGTGTGCCTGCGCCCGTTGTCCTCCGGAGATGTCGCCGAAACCGGCACAATCCGAACGTGGCCCTCCGCATAGAAGGGATCTTCCCCATCGTCGGGTTCGGAATAGTTCACCGACTCATTGGGGTCAATCGTGTAGAGCGTCTGCATGCGCGTCATTTCGGTCTGGGCCAACTGGCCGAATCGCGTGTCGGCGGCCCGCTCCAGAATCTGCCCCAGCAAATTCATGGCATCTTTGGCTTGGTGGAGGTGAGACTCGCGCAACTTGGCCAAGTGGAACGTCGCTTCCGCCCAAACCAGCTTTTTGCCAAAATAGCGCTCGGAAATTTCCAGAAAAAGCGCCGCCGCTTCGGCGTAGCGATCTTCCGACTTCAAAAGGCGGGCCGCCTCAAAGAGGGCGACATCGGTGTTGTCCAGGTAAGCACGATAACGCTTCACGGCGCCATCCACGTCGCCCCGAAGCGCGAGCTTGCGCGCTTCGGCAAATTCCGAAGGCTCCTCAATCCGCATGTTGAACGGGCTGATCTGATCAATTGCACGGTTCGAAACGGATGTTGCCAGGATCAGGCCGAAGTAGAGGAGCGTAGGCGCTAGAAAAATCAGGCACCAGACCAAAATGCTGAATCGGTTGTCGACATTGGTGTGGGCGTATAGCGTCCGCACCACCGCAAAATAGGCGGCAAGCATCGCGACATTCATTATAAGGGCCACGGGGATTGGAACAGTCTCATTGTTCCGATCCCAAATGCTCTTGATCAGGTGTCCGGCAAAAATGAGGCAACCCGAGAGTCCCAGCAAGGCCAGGAGCTCCACAAGCGACGGAAGCTCGGTCAAGAGTTTACGCCAAGGGATGAGTTCGTCGACCATTTTTCCTTTCCAGCGTCCCGCAAGGGGCATACCCAACGCGAATTGATCACGACCGGGCGGACTTAGGGAATATTACCCCCTCCCATCGCTACAAATCCAGTATAAGAATAATTATGCTTATCGTCAAATGTTTTCACGATTTTTTTGTTTCAGGGGCCTTTCCGGCGCTCCAGGTCTCCAGGGACGACGGAGGACTCCATATTTTATTGACATAATGGGGCTAAGTTGCGCAAGATGAGTGTCGGCTTTGGCAGTGCCGGGTGCTATCTGGTCCAGAAGGACCGGTTGTCCCACCGGGGGGGCAGGTCCGGCCAGAGTCGGTTCATTGGTTCGAAGTAGTGCGTTTGTCGCAGTAGATAGGGAGAGGGTAGCCGTCCCATGCCGGATTTATCACAGGTGGAGCGCGATAAATCACGCGCAATCCCATTGCACGACGTTCAAAGTGAGATCCTCGCCACCCTGGACCAATCGGACGAGTCCGGTGTGGCGGATGCGGTGGATATCCTCATCAGCCAGGGGGCCTACCATGGGTCCAGCGACATCCACCTCGAGCCCTGGAGCGACTATTTCTCCCTGCGCTACCGAATCGATGGCATTTTGCAGCAGGTTGCCCTCATTCCCCGTGAGTTTCAACCGAAGATCAACGCTCGAATCAAAGTGCTGGCCGATCTGGTGGTCTACCGCAAGGATGTGCCCCAGGACGGACGCATCGACTTTGAAAAAACGTCCTGCGGGCGGCCCCTGCGCGTATCCACCGTCCCCACGATCAAGGGGGAGAAGACGGTAATCCGCCTCCTGGGAGACACCCTGGAGCTCTACACCCTGGAGACCCTCGGCTTTCAGCCGAAGGTGGTCAGCCACCTCCGGGATATCATCACGCGCACGACAGGCACCCTGCTGCTGACCGGACCAAGCTCCAGCGGCAAGACCACCACGATTTACGCGCTGCTGCGGGAGATGATGGATCTTCAGAGTAACACCACCAATATCGTGACCATCGAGGATCCCGTGGAATATTCCATGGACAAGATCTCCCAGATCCAGATCAATCCCCACGTAGAGTTTACCTTCGCCACCGCCCTCCGCGCGATCCTGCGGCAGGACCCCGAGATCATCATGGTGGGGGAGATCCGCGATCTGGAGACGGCCCGCATGGCCGTTCGCGCGGGACTCACCGGCCACTTCGTCATCAGCACGATCCACAGCGGTACGGCGGCGGGTGTGTTCACGCGCCTGCTGGACATGGGCATCGAGCCCTTCCTCGTGGCCTCGGCCATCACGGCCGTCATGGCCCAGCGCCTCGTCCGGCTCAACTGCCCCGAGTGTACGGAAGCCTACACGCCCTCACCCGGCTTGCGGGAACGATTCGTACCCAAGAAACAGAAGTCGGTCTTCTATCGCGGCCAGGGCTGCGAAGCCTGCAATGGCATCGGCTACCGTGGTCGCGCCACGATCGGGGAACTCTTCTCCGTCGATCAGGAAATGGCCGAGGCGATTCTGCACTCGCCCACGAGCTCTTTTCTGGAAGAGCTGGCGGTGAAGAAGGGCATGCAGACCATGGCCGAAGACGGACTGGACAAAGCCTTCAAGGGAATCACAACGCTGGACGAGCTGCTGCGGGTACTGCCGAATATCTTGGATTGAGTGCGTGTTGCGATTTCCGTTTTTTACATCCGTGTCCATCCGTGTAATCCGTGGTCAACATATCTTGATTGCTGACCACGGATTACACGGATAGACACGGATAGGGAAAAACCCCTTCCACTATTTCTCGAAGGGCTCCGGATCGCGCACCCAATCCACTTCAATCCATCGCCGCACGCTGTTGATCAACAAGATTTCGTCCGCCTTCGCCAAATCCTCCACGGTCAGTATCCGTTCCTCGATCTCGCCCGCCTCCAGCAGGTGCCGCCGGAATACGCCCGGAAGCAGCCCCGCGTCCGATGGTGGCGTGTAGCGCTTCTCGCCGAAGCGCAGCACGATGTTGGCATAGGTCGACTCCGTGAGCCGTCCATCCCGCGTCCAGAGCACCACGTCCGTGCAGTCTGGACGCGAGGCGCGCGCATCGTCGTAACAGGCGCGCCGCGTCGTTTTGTGGTGGGTCCAGATCTGTTGGCTATCGATGGGGGAGCGGGCGAGTCCTACCTTCCACGGGGTTGGTGCGGGGAGCAATTCGTCGGTGGTGGTCAGCGCGCCGCACTTGTCCGACAACACACGCACCTTTGCCGGGAAACGCTCCACCTGAGCGCGGTAGGCTTCCAGCGCGTCGCGCACTTTCTCCCGCTCGAAAACGTAATCGAAATACTCCGCGGAATCCGCGAGGCGATCCAGGTGCTCCTCCAGCAGTAAGTAGCCAGACGCTTCCAGGCGCAATGACGCCAGGAGCTCAAAAGTCGGCAGTGTATGGTAGAGGACCGCCGTTTTCTGTTCACATTCCTGATACTCCCGATCCACGTCGGAGTCCCAGGTGACGCCGCTGCCCGCCGCGTAGCGCGCGAGGCCCCTGTCGCGATCCAGCGTCGCCGTGCGAATGGCCACGCTGAAGCGGGCCTGGCGCTCGGGAGCCCACCAGCCGATGGCCCCGCAGTAGACGCCCCGTGGTCCCGCTTCGAGTTCGCGGATGATTTTCATCGTTTCGATCTTTGGTGCCCCCGTTACCGAGGCGCAGGGAAAGAGCGCGGCGAAAACATCGGGCACGGACGCCTGGCAATTCCCGGTGACGGTGCTCGTCATCTGCCATACGGTCGGGTAGCGCTCAATGGAAAAAAGCTCGGGCACCTCAATGGAGTTCACCGCGCAGACCCGACCGAGATCGTTGCGGAGCATGTCCACGATCATGAGGTTTTCCGCCCGCTCCTTGGGCGAGTTACGCAGGGCTTCGGCCATCGTCTGATCACTCGCGCTGCCCATGCCGCGCGGGCGCGTTCCTTTCATCGGACGCGTCGTGATGCGGTCGCCATCCAGCTCGAAAAAGAGCTCGGGCGACAACGACATGATTACCTGCTCGCCGAGATCGAGGTAGGCCGCGTAGCCGCACTGCTGGGCCCGAAGTCGCTCGAAAAACCAGGCCTCGGGTTCGGCATCGAAAAGGGCCTGAAATGGATAGGTGAAATTGACCTGATAGGTATCGCCCGCCGCGATGTGCTCTCGAATACGGGCGAGGGCCGCGACATAGTCGGACTTTTCCAGGCGCGGCTTCCAGTCCAGTGCGGGTTGAGGCATCGCGCCACGGTCAGGCAGGCGCTCCATTCGCGCATCATGATAAACGCCGAACCACAGGAGTGGCATATCGCGGGGGTTGTGCGCTTGAAACGCGGGGTCGAAGGCCGGCGCCGCCTCGTAGGTGACATAGCCCGCCACGTGGTATCCGCGGATCACCTGCTGCTCCAGAATGACCAGGATAGAGCGCACCTCGTCGATCCGGGCGGTGCAGAATTCCGCGATGGGCGATTCGTAGACGCGCATGGCGCCGCCCTCGGGAAAGAGGATGCGTCCGTAGGCGCTTTTTGTTGTGGAACTCTGCAAGCCAGTCATGCGTATCTCGATCTTTAACAATCAGCCCTGTGAAGTGGGGAAAGTCTTGACCACGAATGGACAGGAGAATCTACGACTCAACTTCAATGGGAGAAGAGTTAATATTAACCACAAAGAACGCAAAGAGCACAAAGAAAGGCGGCTCCTTTGTGCTCTTTGCGTTCTTTGTGGTTCCGTCCCGGTCTCATTCGTACTACTATCTGCAATCCTGATACATTTTTTCGTGGAAATTGAAGGGCTGGAAGACCTGGCTACACGCCTACTGTCGCGCCCTTACAGGGCTTATATAGTTTTTGAACATGTTTAACCCTGGGCGTTGCCCAGGGCTAATATGTCGGTGACCCTTCGGGCCGGAACACAGGGCGAATTGACGAGCAGTAATCCTGTCTAGAATTCGCGTTAATTTGCGTCCATTCGCGGTTCAGATCTATTTTTGGTTGTGGCTATGCCACGCTCGGTGGATTGGCGTTTATTCGTGGTCGGGCTTCTTTCTCACCTCACGCAGCTAGTCAGGTATAGAATAGACCCGCTTTGCGTTCGAGGAGGTCTGCGCCGAGAACTTATCCAGCGGTACGCCCTTCAAGTCCGCCAGGAAGGCTGCGGTGTGCTGCACATGCCACGGCTCGCAGCGTTTACCCCGCAGGGGAATGGGAGCCAGATAGGGTGCGTCGGTTTCCACGAGCAGGCGGTCCATGGGCACCGCCTTCGCGGCCTCTTGCAAGGTTAACGCCTTGCTGAAGGTCACATTGCCCGCGAAGGAAATGTAGAAGCCCAGGTTGACAAACTTCTCAGCATATTCGGGGCCGCTGCCGAAGCAATGCATGATGCAGCCGGGCAGGCGCGCGGCAAAGTTCTTCAGTATGGCGTGACAATCATCATCGGCCTCGCGATTGTGGATCACGACCGGCAGATTCAACTCGCACGCCATTTCCAGCTGATCCTCGAAGGCGCGCGCCTGATCGGGGCGCGGCGAATACTCATTGAAGTAATCGAGGCCCGTTTCACCGAGCCCAACAACGCCGGACTGAACGGCCAGGCCGCGCAATTCGTCGAGCACCTCTGCGTCGACGTCTTTCGCGTAGTAGGGGTGCATGCCGACCACGGCGTGAATTCGGGGTCCCGTCATGGCAACGGCCGCGTGACTGCTGGCCATATCGTCGCCAATCACCACAAGCCAATCGAGCTTGTCGAGACAAGCTTCCACGACGGCATCCCGGTCGACATCGAATCGCTGGCTCTGGAGGTGACAGTGGGTGTCTACCAGGCCCATCAGCTTTCGCCGCCCCCGCTCTTGCCGCCTCCGGCACCGCGCTTGCGCTTGCGGTTGCGGCGCGGACGTGAGCGCTTGCCTTCGGCGTCCGCTTCGACCGCGCCATCGGGCAGGGCTTCCGCCGGGGGCACGGCCGCAGGTGCGGCGGCGGGCGCTTCACGACGAGGGCGTTCGGGCCGTTCAGCGCGTTCGCGGTTCGCGGGGCGCTCTGGCCGATCTTTGGATGCGGGACGATCAGAGCGCTCGGGACGGTCACTGCGTTCGGGGCGGGCCGGACGCCGCTCTGGGCGTGCGGAGCGGTCCGCGGGTGTCGGCGCGGCTTCCGCTTCGGCGCTCTTCGGTTTCAAGGCGTCTTCGGCCTGCTTCGCCTTCACGTCCTGACGGGCCTTCTTGCGCATGGCCTCGTACTGCTCGTTTTCGTAGCTCAGGCAACAAAGGAGGCGGCCGCACTGGCCGCTGATCTTGGAAGGATTCAGGGAAAGATTCTGGGCCTTGGCCATGCGCATGGAAATGGGATGAAACTCGTTCATCCAACTGGAGCAGCACAGCTCGCGACCGCAGCCGCCAATGCCGCCGACCATCTTGGCTTCGTCGCGCACCTGGATGTGGCGCATCTCGATGCGGGCGCGGAGGTCGTGGGCCAGATCGCGCACGAGCTCCCGGAAGTCGACCCTGTCGTCGGCGGTGAAGTAGAAGATGATCTTGCGCTTATCGAAGGTTATTTCCACATCCACCAGCTTCATCGGCAGGCGGCGGGACTTGATTTTTTTCAGGCAGATTTCACGGGCCTTGCGTTCTTCTTCTTCGATGAAGGCGTAATTCTTTTCGTCCTTTTCCGTGATCCGCCGGAGCACCTTCATCGAAAAGCGCTTGGTCATTTCCTGGGGACAGGGCTCGGGCGGGAGGATGCAGGTGCCCCATTCCTCGCCGCGGTCGCTCAGCACGATACAGGAGTCGTCCCGGTTGAGGGGAAGTTCGGCGCACAAAAAAGAGAACACCCGGCGGGGCTTCCGCAGGCGGATTTTGACGACATTCATACCCAAAATCTCTCCAAAGCCGGTTCGTCAGGCCGCGAGCACAAAAAAGAGGTCGCGGAAGATCCGGTCGATATTAATATTGCGTTCGATATAGACCCAGGACTTTTCGATGGCGGCGAGCTTCTCTGGATAATCGTGGCCGCTGTAGTGTTCCAGCGCGGGAACCTGGTCACGGTTGAGGACATGCTGCGCGTCCCGGGTCATAGTGTAGACCCATGCATCACGATACCACGTTTTGAAGAGGTAAAGGTACTCCAGATAGTCCCGGCGAAGCTGGCCTTCGACGAAGGCGGCTTGTTCTTTCTTCTGATCTTCCAAGTCTTCCCGCGACGGGTCCTGGGCGGACTCGCTTTCCAGCTCGCTGAGCAGGGCGGCTTTCCGAGCTTCCATGTGTTGTTTAAGTTGTCCCACGAAGGCCTCACTTACGAGGAGGGGGTCTTCGCCGCCTTTCAGACGTCGGGCCACGTCCAGCACGGCCTCGCGCTTGTTGGTGGTTACCAGGTCGAGAGCGCGGGAGACCTGCCCCTGGGCCACGGAGGCGACGGCCTGGGCTGTGGTCGTGTCCAAATCGTGCTCGCGCATGAGGATATCCGCCACGGTGGCGGGCTTGAGGGTACCAAAGCGAACCTGCTGGCAGCGCGAGCGGATGGTGGGGAGGAGGACGCTGGGGTAGGCGGTCTGGAGCACAAAGGTGGTCTTGCTCGCGGGCTCTTCCAGAGTCTTCAGAAAGTGGTTCTGGGCATCGGGCCGCATGCGGTCGGCATCCTGAATGAGGATGACGCGCCATTTTCCTTCGAAGGGGCGATAGGCCGCGAGCTCGGAAATGGTATCAATGGCGTCGACGCTGATGTTGCGCACCTTGCCCGAGGGAGCGACTATCTTGATGTCGGGGTGATTGCCCGACATGACCTTGCGGCAGGAGAGGCAGGTGTCGCAGGCATCGAAGGTGCCGGAGGTGCAGTTGATGGCCTTGGCCAGCTCGATGGCGGCAAAGCGCTTGCCCACGCCCTCGGGTCCCCAGAAGAGCAGGCCGTTGGGCACGCGATTCTGCTGGAGTATATTGCGCATGAGGCGCAGGGGGATGTCCTGATCTTTGATGTCGTTAAAGCTCATGGGCTGCTTCGAGGTTGAGGGGCCTTTGGGGTCTTGTGGGTCTTATGGGTCTTATGGGTCTTATGGGTCTTCTGGGTCTTATGGGTCTTATTGGTCTTATGGGTCTTATGGGTCTTATGGGTCTTATGGGTCTTATGGGTCTTATGGGTCTTATGGTTCTTATGGGTCTTATGGGTCTTATGGGTCTTATGGGTCTTATGGGTCTTATGGGTCTTATGGGTCTTATGG